>JBKPAS010000078.1:0-5763 GCA_046744265.1 Actinomycetota bacterium | reverse complement strand
CCCCCCCCCCCCCCCCCCCCCCCCCCCCCCCCCCCCCCCCCCCCCCCCCCCCCCCCCCCCCCCCCCCCCCCCCCCCCCCCCCCCCCCCCCCCCCCCCCCCCCCCCCCCCCCCCCCCCCCCCCCCGGGGGGCGGCCCGGGCGGCGGCCCGCCCCCCCCCCCCCCCCCCCCGATTCAATACGGCCAGGTCTCGCCGTCGTGGCCGAGGGCCTTGGCGAGGGCGCCCAGCTTGGCGGTGACCAGCACCTTGATCAGCACGTTGCGGGCGAACCACGGCAGCTGGGCCAGCTGGCGGCCGACGTTCGCCAGCCGGGCCCGCACGCCCCGGACGGGCTCGACCCGGTACTCGGCCAGCGACCGGCTGCGCCCGGCGTAGCGCCACCGGCCCGAGAACATGAGCTTGGCGACGATGGCCAGCGTGACGCCGATGGACGAGAACGAGTCGTGGATCAGCATGACGCCGCCGTCGCGCACCCGCGCCCCCCAGATCGCCATGTCGTCGCCGGCGGGCTTGAACCGGTGGGCGCCGTCGATGTGCAGCAGGTCGACCTCGCCTGGCACGTCGTCGTGGGCGTCGTGCGAGAACTTCCGCACGTACGTGACCCGGTCGCACACCCCGGCCCGCTCGAGGTTGGCGAGGAACACCTTGTGGTCGAGCGCCGCCTCGTCCTCGAAGCCCTCGATCTCCTGCGGGCCCCGGTCGTTGCCGGCGTGGGGGTCGATGGCGTAGATGTCGACGCCGCTGGCGGCGGACAGCCCGATGGCGATCATCGACCGGCCCCGGAAGCTGCCGATCTCGACGATGCGGCCCCCGGCCGGGACCTCGGACGCTCGGGCCACCACCCGGGAAACCTGGTCGGGGCTGAACCAGCCCTCGACGCCTTCCAGCGCCTGCTCGATGGCGGGATCGACTGAGGTCACGGCTGCTCCGTTGGTGGATGCGCGAGGGTTGCTGGTGCGCCGGGCGCAGACTTCCTAGCATACGGCGGGTCTGGGACCGGCTCGGACAGGCTCCCGACGGACGCCCACCGCGCCTGGGGAAGGAAAGAGAGCACGTGAGCAACGTCATGGACGACCTCGCCGACCCCGTGGCGAAGATCGGTGACCTCGCCGCATCGGCGGGTGTCCGGCGCATCCACGTCCTCGCGTGGCGCGACCTCGACGACGTCGAGGCGGGCGGGTCCGAGCTCCACATTGCCGAGGTGGCGAAGCTGTGGGCCGCCGCCGGTGTCGAGGTCACCATGCGCACATCGTGGGCGCAGGGCCAGCCCACCGAGGACGTGCGCGATGGCTACAAGGTCATCCGCCGGGCCGGCCGGTACATGGTGTTCCCCCGGGCGGCGATGGCCGAGCTGTTCGGGCGCACGGGGCCGCGCGACGTCCTGGTCGAGATCTGGAACGGCATGCCGTTCCTCAGCCCGCTGTGGTGTTGGGGCCCGCGGGTCATCTTCCTGCACCACGTGCACGCCGAGATGTGGGGCATGGTGCTGCCGCCCAACCTGGCCAAGGCCGGCGACCTGCTCGAGCGGCGCCTCGCCCCCCCGCTGTACCGGCGCTCCGCGATCGCCACGCTGTCCGAGTCGTCCAAGCGCGAGATGGTCGAGGACCTCGGGTTCGACGCCGAGCGCATCACGGTCGTCCACCCCGGCATCGACCCGATGTTCACCCCGGGCGACCCGGCCGACCGCTCGCCCGTGCCGCTCGCGGTCGCCTGCGGGCGCCTCGCGCCGGTCAAGCGATACGACGCGCTGATCCGGGCCGCCCACCGGGCCCGCAAACAGGTGCCCGACCTGCGGCTCGACATCATCGGCGAGGGCTACGAGCGGCCCCGCATCCAGGCGGTGATCGACGAGCTGGGCGCCAGCGACTGGGTCACGCTCCGCGGCTACGTCACCGACGAGGAGAAGATCGACCTGTATCGCCGGGCGTGGATCATCACCTCCGCGTCGGCGCGCGAGGGTTGGGGCATGACGCTCACCGAGGCGGCGGCCTGCGGCACGCCCGCGGTCGCCACCCGCATCGCCGGCCACGAGGACGCCACGATCGACGGCGAGACCGGCCTCCTGGCCGACGGCGACGACGCGCTCGGCGACGCCATGGCCCGCGTGCTGAGCGACCAGGCCCTCCGGAACCGGCTGAGTGACGGTGCGCTGGCGCGGGCCCGCACCCTCACGTGGAGCAACACGTCGACCGAGCTGATGCGGGTCATCGCCGCCGAGGTGTCCAGGCGCCGCGCCCGACGATGAAGAAGACCCTCAGGCGGCCGACGACGGAGTCGGCCCGGTTGTATCTCGGCATCGCCGCGGTCGCCTATGTCCCGCTGATGTTGACCCAGCGCGGCTGGGTGAGCGCGGACACCAAGACGTACCTCTACCTCGACCCGTCCAAGCTGCTGAGGCGGGCCTGGTCGATGTGGGACCCGTCGGTCGGCCTCGGCACGGTCACTCACCAGAACATCGGCTACCTGTGGCCCCAGGGCCCGTTCTACTGGGTGTTCGAGCGGCTGGGGGCGCCCGACTGGCTCGCCCAGCGCCTCTGGTGGGGCACGATCATCTTCGCCGCCGGCAGCGGGGTCGTGTACCTGCTGCGCAAGCTGGGCTGGACCGGCCCGGCGGTGACGGTGGCCGCCTTCGTCTACGCGCTCAGCCCCTACCTGCTGACGCTCGTGGCCCGGCTCTCCGCGATCCTGCTGCCGTTCGCCGCGCTGCCGTGGCTGGTGGCGTTCACGATGCTGACGGTCCGCACGAAGGGGTGGCGCTACCCCGCGCTGTTCGCGCTCACGGTCGCCACCTGCGGCAGCGTCAACGCCACGGCGCTGCTGCTGGTCGGCGTGGCGCCGGCGCTGTGGCTGGCGCACGCCATCTGGGTGGCCGACGACGCCACGCCGAGGACCGGCCTGCTGGCCGTCCTGCGCATCGGCGTGCTCACGGCGCCGGTGTCGGCGTGGTGGATCGCCGGCCTCAGCGTCCAGGGCACGAACGGCATCGAGATCCTGCGCTACACCGAGACCGCCAAGGTGGTCGCCTCGGTCTCGGTCAGCCACGAGGTCCTGCGCGGGCTGGGCTACTGGTTCTTCTACGGCGGCGACCGGCTCGGCCCCTGGATCGAGCCCAGCGACGCGTACACGCAGTCGCTGCCGATGATCGCCCTCACCTACCTCGTCCCGGTGCTGGGCCTGGTCGGGGCCGTGATCTCCCGCTGGCGGCACCGCGCTTACTTCGTGCTGCTCGTCGTCGTCGGCACCGCGCTGGCGGTGGGCGCCTACCCGTGGGACGGCGGCACGCTGTGGGCCCGGGGCATGCGGGCCTTCCTCGAGTCGGACACGGGCCTGGCCATGCGCAGCCTGCCCCGGGCCGTGCCGCTCGTCGCCCTGGGGCTCGCCGTGCTGCTCGGCTCGGGCATCGCCAGCGCGGTCCGCCGCTGGCCCCGCACCCGCCGGCCGCTCGTCATCGGGGGGGTGGCGCTGGCGATCCTGGCGCTGCCGCCGCTGTGGCTCGGCCAGTTCGTGCCCCAGAACCTGCGCCGCAACAGCATCCCCGACTACTGGCAGCAGGCCGCCGACTACCTCGACAAGCAGTCGCCGGACAACCGCGTCCTCGTCGTTCCGGGCAGCGACTTCGCCAGCTACCGGTGGGGCAACACGGTCGACCCGCTCCTGCCCGGGCTCATCGACCGATCGTCGGTGCAGCGCGAGCTCATCCCCTACGGCTCGCCGCCGTCTGCCAACCTGCTGAACGCGTTCGACCTGCCCCTGCAGGAGCGCACCGCCGACCCCGACAGCGTGGGGGCCGTCGCCCGGCTCATGCGGGCCGGCCAGGTCCTCGTCCAGAGCGACCTGCAGTACGAGCGGTACAACACGCCGCGGCCCCGCAACTTCTGGAACTTCATGTCCAAGGCCCCCGGCCTCGGCGAGCCGCAGGCGTTCGGGCAGCCGACTCGCAACCTCACGATCCCGGACGTGCAGCTCGACGACGAGCTGCTGTTCCTGACCGACCCGTCGCTGCCCGACCCGCCGCCGGTGGCCGTGTTCCCCGTCGACGACCCGCTCGACATCGTCACCGCCCACCCGATGGAGAACCCGCTGGTGGTCGCCGGCGACGGCCAGGGGCTGGTCGACGCCGCGGGCGAGGGGCTGATCGACGGCAGCGAGCTCATCCGCTACGCGGCCGACCTCGACCCCGAGGAGATCTCCGCCGCGCTCGACGACGGCGCCGCCCTGCTGCTCACCGACACGAACCGCAAGCGGGGCGAGCGGTGGACCACCGTTCGCCACACCCGGGGCTACACCGAGACCGCCGAGGACGAGGCCCTCGAGACCGACCTCACCGACAACCGGCTGCCGGTCTTCCCCGACGAGGACACCGACTCGCAGACGGTGGCGGTCGACGAGGGCGACATCCAGGCGTCGGCGACCAGCTACGGCAACCCGATCACGTTCACGGGCGAGGAGCGGCCGTCCAATGCCGTCGACGGCGACCCCGAGACCGCCTGGCGCACCGGGGCGTTCTCCGACGCCCGGGGCGAGCGGCTCGAGCTGAAGCTTGCCGACAAGGTCACCACCGACCGCATGACGCTGATGCAGCCGACCGGCGGGACCCGGAACCGGTTCATCACCAAGGTCCGCCTGCGGTTCGACGGGGGCGACGCCGTCGACGTGCCGCTCACGGCCCAGTCCCACGACGAGCCCGGCCAGGTCGTCGAGTTCCCCGAGCGGACCTTCGACACCATGTCGATCGAGATCCTCGAGGACACGGCCGGCGACCCGCCCCGGTTCGCGGGCTTCTCGAGCGAGGGCTTCGCCGAGGTGTCGATCGGCGCGCACCCGCCCAACACGACCGAGATGATCCAGCTGCCGACGGACCTGCTCGACGCCGCCGGGCCCGACTCGATCGACCGGCCGCTGGCCATCAGCGTCAACCGCATGCGGCAGGACCCGACCGACGTCACCCGCAGCGACGAGGAGCACTCGCTGATGCGGGAGTTCCGGCTGCCGTCCGACCGCTCGTTCGGGATGACCGGCGAGGCGCGCATCTCGGCCCGGGCCGACGCCGAGGTCGTCGACGAGCTGCTGGGGCGGCCGCACGACGGGTCGGTGACCTGGGTGCGGGCGTCCGACGACCTGACCGGCAGCGTGATCACGCCGTCCGCCGCGTTCGACGGCGACGACGGCACGTCCTGGCAGACCGTCCGCAGCGCCCCCGAGGGCGCCTGGGTCGAGGTCAACCTGCCGTCCCCGGTGTCCGTCGACGGCTTCCCGCTCACGGTGGTGGCCGACGGGATGCACTCTGTGCCGAACGAGGTGCAGGTCATGGTCGACGACGGGCCGCCGGTCACGGTGCCGCTGCAGGGCATCCGCACCGGAAACCGCCAGAACGCCACGTCGACCGTGCAGGTCCGCCTGCCACAGCGGGCGACCGGGTCGCGGTTCCGCATCCGTCTGAGCGGCGTGATGCCGGTGCTGACCAACGACTGGGTCAGCGACAACGAGGTCGCCCAGCCGGCGGCGATCGCCGAGATCGGCCTGCCCGGGCCCAAGGTGCCGGCGCTTCCGGACCGGTTCGACTCCGGCTGCCGCGACGACCTGCTGACCATCGACGGCCGGCCGGTGCCGCTGCGGATCACGGGGACGATGCGCGACGTCCTGTCCGCCTCGCCGCTCGCGGTCACGACCTGCGGGAACGCCGCGGTCCGCCTCGAAGGCGGCACCCGCCAGCTCGAGGCCGTGCCCGGGCGCGACGACGGCATCGACCTCGACCGGCTGGTGC
>JBKPAS010000103.1:0-4254 GCA_046744265.1 Actinomycetota bacterium | reverse complement strand
GCTCGGGCAGCCCGTACACGAAACCGCCGAGCAGGTCGGGGGCGGTGTGGGCCTCGCCGTACCACTGCGGATACAGCGCGGGGTCGCGCAGCCGGAAGTCGGCGGCCAGGTCGACGATCTTGCCGACCCGGCCCCGAAGCTGCGGCACGACCTGCTGCGAGGCGCCGTGCGGCAGCCCGAGGAACACCAGGTCGAGCCCGTCGCAGGTGTCGCCGTCGAAGCGCTCGAACGCGGCGTCGCCGTAGGCGGCCGCCAGGCTCGGGTACAGCTCGGCGATGCGGCTGCCGGCCTGCGAGTCGCCGGTGGCGATCTTCACGTCGAACGACGGGTGCTGGGCGCAGAGCCGCAACAGCTCGGCCCCGGTGTACCCCGAAGCCCCGATGATGCCGACCGACGTCACCGCGTCAGCATACGGTCCTTTGCATACTCATGCAAAGGGACCCGTAGCCGAGCGACGGACCGTCAGCCCCGGAGGCTCGCCGGGTAGGCCTTCTCGACGGCGGCGACCGCCCGGCGGCGGACCTCGGCCACCTCGTCGTCGGTCAGCGTGTGGTCGAGCGCCTCGAGCCGCAGCGTGTAGGCGAGGCTGCGGCGGCCCTCGGCGATGCCGGTGCCCCGGTAGACGTCGAACAGCCGGACGAACGCCAGCCGGTCGCCCGCGGCGTCGCGCAGCGTGGCCTCGATGTCGGTGGCGGCCACCGCGTCGTCGACCTCGAAGGCGAGGTCGATGTCGCTGGACGGGTAGACGCTGATCGGCTGGTACACCCGCCCGCTGCGGGGCAGGGCGACCGCGGTGTCGAGGTCGACCTCGAGCCAGGCGACCCGCTCGCCGATGCCGTGGGCCTCGAGGACCGCGGGGTCGACCTCGCCGAGCGCCCCCACCGCCTCGCCGCTGGGGCCGACCAGCCGGGCCGACCGGCTGGGGTGCAGCCCGGGGACCGGCTCGTTGCGGACCTGCACGCCGGCCAGGTCGAGGACCTCCTCGACCGCCCGCCACTCGTGCACGGCCTCGGGCGCCTCCCGCCCGCCCAGGGCGAGCCCCAGGACCTCGCGCTCGTCGGGCAGGTCCGGCGAGTCGTCGGGTCGGCGGAAGACGTGGCCGATCTCGAACAGGGCGACGCCGGTGTTGCGGCGGGCCGCGTTGGTCGCCAGGGCCTTGACCAGCCCGGGCAGAAGCGACGTGCGCAGCACCGACTCCTCGGCCACGAGCGGGTTCGTGATCGTGATGCCGTCACCGGGCAGCCCAGCGCGCTCGAGGTCGCCCGGCGCCAGGAACGGCAGCGGCATCGCCTCGGACAGCCCCCGCCCCACGAGCACCGACCGCAGGCGGCGCCGCTCGTGCTGGCGGCCCGTGAGCCGGCCGGTGTGGGCCGACGGCGGCACCCGCTTCCCGATCTTCTCGTAGCCGTACATGCGGGCGACTTCCTCGATCACGTCTACCTCGGTCGCCGAGTCGTACCGCCACGACGGCACGGTCACGTCGAGGTCGTCCGAGTCGGCCCCCGCCGGCGTCGACGCGAACCCGATCGGCGCCAGCAGCCCGGCGACCTCGTCCCGCCCGAGGTCGGTGCTCAGCAGCGTGTTGACGCGGGCCGTGCGCACCCGCACCGGCGAGCGCGACGGCAGGTCGCCCCGCGCGTCGACGGTGCCGGCCTCGAGCCGTGCCCCGTCCCCGGCGAGCAGCGCGGCCAGCCGCCGGTGGGCGAGGTCGATGATCTCGGGGTCGCACCCCTTCTCGAAGCGGGCCGAGGCGTCGGACCGCAGCTTCAGCCGCCGCGACGTCTTGGCGATCGCGAGCGGCAGGAACCAGGCCATCTCGACCAGCACGTCGGTCGTCGTCGTGGCGATCTCGCTGTCGGCCCCGCCCATGACGCCGGCGATGCCCACGGGAACGTCCGCCGCGTCGCAGATGAGCAGGTCGTCGGTGATCAACCGGCGCTCGACCCGGTCGAGCGTCACGATCGTCTCGCCCGGCCGCGCCCGCCGCACCCGGAACCCCGGCCCGGTCACGCGGCCCAGGTCGTAGGGGTGGTTGGGCTGGCCCAGCTCGAGCATCACGTAGTTCGACGCGTCGACCACGTTGTTGATCGGCCGCATGCCGAGCAGCGTGAGCCGCCGGGCGATGCTCGGGTCGGACGGCCCCACCGTGACCCCCCGCAGCACCCGGGCGCTGAACCGGCCGCACAGGTCGGGGTCGACGATCTCGACGGTCACGCCGCCGATGCGCTCCGCGGGCAGCTCGTCGGGCACGACCGGCTCGGGGATCGAGAACGGCACGCCCAGCCGGGCCGCCAGGTCCCGCGCCACCCCGGCCACCGACATGCCGTCGGGCCGGTTGGCGTTGACCTCGAGGTCGTAGAGGACGTCGGCCTCGATGCCCATCGCCTCGGCGAACGGCTGGCCGACGGGCAGCCCGGACGGCAGGATCATGATGCCGCTGTGGTCGCCCCCGAGACCCAGCTCGTCGGGTGCGCAGAGCATGCCGTTCGACCACTCGCCCCGCTTCTTGCGCCGGCCGATCTCCATGCCGCTGGGCATGGTCGTGCCGACCGTCGCCAGGGGGACCAGGTCGCCGACCGCCATGTTGAAGGCGCCGCAGGCGATCTGGAGCGGCTCCCCTTCGCCGGCGTCGACGTCGACGAGCTGGATCTTGTCGGCGTTCGGGTGCGGCCGGGTGGCCAGCACGCGGGCCACGACGACGCCGTCGAGGCCCTCCCCCAGCCGCTCGAGCGACTCGACCGCCAGGCCGAGGTCGCTGAGCTGCTCGCCGAGCGCGACCGGGTCGCCGTCGATCGGCGCGAAGTCACGAAGCCAGGACAGCAGGACCTTCATCGGTCGTCCTTCTAGAACTGCGTCAGGAAGCGGATGTCGTTGGTGAAGAGGTCGCGCAGGTCGTCGACCCCGTGGCGGGCGGCGGCCAGGCGGTCGATGCCGAACCCGAACGCGAACCCCTGCCACTGCTCGGGGTCGATGCCGCAGTTCGCCAGCACGTTGGGGTGGACCATGCCGCATCCGCCGAGCTCGAGCCAGGTGCCGTCGGGCCGCTGGATGTCGAACTCGGCGGACGGCTCGGTGAACGGGAAGTACGACGGCCGCAGGCGCGACGTGAAGTCGCCCCCGAAGTACGCCTTGGTGAAGGCGTCGATCGTGCCGGCCAGGTCGGCGAACGTGATGTCGCGGTCGACGACCAGCCCCTCGATCTGGTGGAACACCGGCATGTGCGTGGCGTCGGCCGTGTCGGACCGGAAGACCCGACCGGGCATCACCGTGTAGTACGGCGGCGGCCCGCCGGTCATGACCCGCACCTGAACCGGCGAGGTGTGGGTGCGCAGCAGCGTCGACCCCTGCGGCCCGTAGTCGACGTACAGCGTGTCGTACATGTCGCGGGCCGGGTGGCCCTCGGGGAAGTTGAGGGCGCCGAAGTTGTGCCAGTCGGTCTCGACCTCGGGGCCCTCGGCCACCGTGAACCCCATGCCGACGAACACGTCCTCGAGCTCGGCGATCGCTTGCGTGACCAGGTGGAGGTGCCCGGCGGGCCGGCCGGGCAGCACCGCGGTCAGGTCGAGCCGCTCGGCCTCGAGCCGGGTCCGGCGCTCGGCGGCGTCGAGCTCGGCGCGGCGCTCGGCGATCAGCGCGGAGACCGACTCGAACGCGCTGTTGAGGGCCTTGCCGACGATGCGCCGGTCGTCCGGGTCGAGCGACCCCAGCTGCTGGCGCAGCGCCACGAGGTCGGATCGCCGCCCCAGCAACTCGGTCTTGAGCGCGTCGAGCTCGTCGAGGGTGGCGGCGGTGGCCACGCGACCGCGGGCGGCGTCCTCGACGCTCGAGATCTTGCGGGAGATGTCGTCGGTCATGTAGCTCGCCACCCTGCCGCCTACGGCGGCCTTCAGTCCAGTTCTTTCACCAGGCCAGACGCCCGGCGTTGGCGTAGCGACTCGAAGCACAGGATCGTGCCCGCCATCGCCACGTTCAGCGACTCGGTCCGGCCCGCCATCGGGATCGTGACGGCGGTGTCGACCCGGTCGGCGACCCCGGCCGGCAGGCCGTGCGCCTCGCTGCCCAGCACGATCGCCACCGGCCCCGCCAGGTCGGCGCGATCGTACGCGGTCGCCGCCCGCCGGGCGAGGGTCGCCACGGTCGTGACGCCCCGGGCCCGCAGCGCATCGATGGCGCCGCCGGACGGGGCGTCGCGCACCACCGCCAGGCGGAACACCGACCCGGCCGACGACCGCACGCACTTGGGCCCGTACGGGT
>JBKPAS010000097.1:0-6879 GCA_046744265.1 Actinomycetota bacterium | reverse complement strand
CGAGTGCTCAGGCCGGGTGGGTCGCCGGGACGGGCCGACGGCGACGGCGCCAGCGACGGCGGCGAAGCCGAGGCGTCGGCGATGGGACGGTCGGCCGGCGCCGACGAGTCGAGCGCCCGGGCGCTCTCGTCGAGGTCTCGACGCCGGCGCCAGCTCACGTCCCCCCGCCTCCTTCGGCGGGCTCGCCGCCAGTCCCCGCATCCGGAACGGCGAGCGCGGCCCGGCCCCAGAAGGCGGCGGCGTCACCCAGGTCGTCCTCGATGCGCAGCAACTGGTTGTACTTGGCGACGCGGTCGCTGCGGGCGGGCGCGCCCGTCTTGATCTGGCCGCAGTTGGTGGCGACGGCCAGGTCGGCGATCGTCGTGTCCTCGCTCTCGCCGGACCGGTGCGACATCACGCTCGTGTAGCCCGACCGCGTGGCCAGCCCCATCGTGTCGAGCGTCTCGGTGAGCGTGCCGATCTGGTTGACCTTCACCAGGATGCTGTTGGCCACGCCCGACTCGATACCCCGCTGCAAGCGCGCCACGTTCGTCACGAACAGGTCGTCGCCGACGAGCTGCAGCTGCGACCCCAGGGCGGAGGTCAGCGAGGCCCACCCGTCCCAGTCCTCCTCGGCGCACCCGTCCTCGACCGACACGATCGGGTAGCTGCCACACAGCTCGCCGAGGAAGCCGACCATGTCGTCCGGCGACAGCGAGCGGCCTTCGCCCTCGAGCCGGTACTGACCGTCGGCGAAGAACTCGGTCGAGGCGACGTCGAGGGCCAGGGCGATGTCGTCGCCGGGCGTGAACCCCGCCCGCTCGATCGCCTCGACGAGCACCTGCACGGCTTCCTCGTTCGAGCCCAGGTTGGGGGCGAAGCCGCCCTCGTCGCCGATCGCGGTCGACAGGCCCCGTGCGTGCAGCACCGACTTGAGCGCGTGGTACGTCTCGACGCCCCACCGCAGCCCCTCGCGGAAGCTGGCGGCGCCGACCGGCAGGATCATGAACTCCTGCAGGTCGACGTTGTTGTCGGCGTGGGCCCCGCCGTTGAGCACGTTCATCATCGGGACCGGCAGGACGTGCGCGTTCGTGCCGCCCACGTAGCGGTACAGCGGCATGGCCAGCTCGTCGGCTGCGGCCTTGGCCACGGCCAGCGACACGCCGAGGATCGCGTTCGCCCCCAGCCGCGCCTTGTTGTCGGTGCCGTCGAGGTCGACGAGCTGGGTGTCGATCATCCGCTGGTCGGACGCCTCGAAGCCGACGAGGGCCTCACGGATCTCGCCGTTGACGTGCGCCACGGCCTCGCCCACACCCTTCCCGCCGAACCGGTCGGTGCCGTCGCGCAGCTCGACCGCCTCGAACTGCCCCGTCGACGCGCCGGACGGGACGATGGCGCGCCCCTCGGCCCCCGAGGCCAGGTAGACCTCGACCTCGACAGTGGGGTTACCGCGCGAGTCGAGGACTTCGCGGCCGACGATGTGCTCGATGCTGGACATGGGCTGCCTGTTGCTCCTGTTACCAGTGTGGTTGACGTTACACGTGGGGCTACCTGCCCCGGTGATCATCGCCGGTTGAAACGGTCACGTACCCGCTCGGCCGCCAGGCGCAGCTCGGTCTCGGGATCGAGGCCCGCCGCGCCGGCCTCCGCCACCAGATCGAGCAGGCGGGCACCGAGCGCCGGACCGGACGCGGACCCGCCGTCGTCCCCCGGGAGGCCGTCCGCCCCCGCCAGCAGGTCCCGCCAGTCGACACCCTCGGACGCCGCCTTCTTCTGCACCTTCAGCGCGTACAGCAGCGCCGGCAGCGTCGCCGGGATGCCGTCCATCACGCTGGCCCGCCCCTTCTCGGCCTTCTTGAGGCGCTCCCACGTGGCGGTCAGCTCCTCGACGCCGGTCGCCTCGGCGTCGCCGAACACGTGCGGGTGCCGCCGGACGAGCTTGTCGTTGATGCCCCGGGCGACGTCCGCCAGCGTGAACCGGCCCTCCTCGGCGGCGAGCGTGGCGTGGAAGACCACCTGGAACAGCAGGTCACCGAGCTCCTCCTCGAGGGCGTCGAACCCCTCGCCGGCCTCGACGTCGAGGTGGTCGATCGCCTCGAGCACCTCGTACCCCTCCTCGAGCAGGTGGCGGCGGAGCGTGTGGTGGGTCTGCTCGCGGTCCCACGGGCAGTCGGCCCGCAGGCGGCGGACGACCGCGGCGAACGCCGCCACCTCGCCGGCGATCGGGGCGGCCAGCCGGGGAATCCACACCGAGGTCAGGTGGTCGGGCTCGACGGTCCGGTCGAGGTCGTGCCAGGCGACCTCACGGATCGACTCGTCGGGCAGGCCCAGCCGCTGGAGGACGGTCAGCGGCGGCGCCCCACCCGGCTCGTCGGGGACGGCCTCGCCGACCGCCAGCTTGATCTCGGACAGCACGTCCCGGTGGTCGCACTGGGCGACGAGCAGCGGCCCCCGCTCCCCCGCCGCCTCGGTCTCGAAGCGGTGGCCGTCGACCACGCGCACGCCTGCGGCAAGGGGGTCCACGCCCAGCCGGACCCAGGCCAGGTCGAGGAACGACAGGGCCGGGACGACCTCGACGTCGATCCGGTCGTCGGCCAGGAGCAGCTCGACCGTCCGCTCGGCGACGGCCGGCGAGCCCGGGACCGCGTAGAGCACCTCGCCGTGGGTGCGGGCCGCGTCCACCAGCGCCTCGACGATGCCGGCGTAGACCTGCTCGATGTCGTCGGCCGCCTCGTAGAGGTCGTCGAAGCCGCGGGCCTCGCCGACGGCGGCGGCCGACGGGTGGCGGGTCGTGCGCAGGTAGCGGTGGGGCATGCGGGCGATGGCATCGCGGGCGGCGCCGGTGACGAGATCGACCCCCGCGGGACCGATCCCGCACACCACGATCCGGGGGCGAGGACGGGGTGCGCCGGTCACGTCGGGGCGGGCCGGGCCGTCAGCCCGACGATCCGGAGACCGAGCCCGGACCCGATCCCGAGCCGGAGGGCGAGCCCGATCCCGAGGCCGACGCCGAGCCGGAACCCGGCGCCGGGGTCGACCCGGCCGGCGGCACCACCTGCAGCTGGTCCTCGTCCCACTCGCCGAACCGGGGGCTGACCTCGATCTCGTTCGAGCGGGCTTTGTCGAGCATGGCCGAGTTGAGCTCGTCCTCGCCCAGCTCCTGCGCGACCAGGTTCAGGCGGCTGAGGTCGTCGACGAGCCGCTCGCGGTAGTCGTCAGGGAACTGGTCGATCGCGTCCTGGCCGATCTGGCTGGCCAGCTGCCCCTCGGACGCGCTGCGGACGCCCTCGGTCAGGTGGAGGCGGTGCTCGTCGAAAAGCTCCTGGGCCAGCATGAACGTGATGCGCTGCTGGACGAGGTCGGAGACGAAGTCCTGGCTGTAGCTGTCGCCCAGCTCACCCTGGATGGCCGAGACCTGCTGCCCGCTGGACCGCCACAGCGCGTCGTTGTGGCCGTAGGCGTCGAGCTCGTCGACCATGTCGGCCTGGGAGTAGGTGTGGTCGCCCACCCGCACCCCGACGGCCTGGGAGGCACACCCGGACGCGGCGAGGCCGACCACCACGGTGGCGGCGAGGACGGGGGTCAGGCGTCGTGCGAGCACGAGCGCCGATCCTAAGCAACCGCGGTGCCGCAGCGGTAGCCGACGCACCGGGTTTCGCGCCGATTTCGTGTAATCTCGTGCACATGAAGGCGGTGATGTCGACCCCATCCGCACGCTGCCCGACGAGGCGCAGCGCCGGGCGCTCGGCCACCTGAACGGTTCGATCGTCGACGTCCCCCAAGCGCTCCTCGACGAGCGACGCGCCATGGGCCTCGACAGGTTCGACGAGGTCTGGAAGGCGTCCTGCACATGGTCCCGCCGGCGATGGGGGCGCACTCGCGCATCGAGAGCGACTTGTTCGCGGTCGCTCACCGAGCAGCCAGGGCCCGCGGACTCCTGGCGAGATACGACATCGGGGTCTTCCACCACGCGGACGACCACTGCGTCCCCGACGTCGTGGTCGTACGGCCCGAGCACTGCATCAGAGAGGGCGTGTCTGGGGCAGAGCTGGTGGTCGAGGTTCGGTCGCCTCGCGACGAGACCGATCGCAAGCTCGACTGGTATGCGGCCCGGGGCGTAACCGAGATCGTGGCGATCAGCCAGGCCAGCCGGGCCGTCGAGCTGTACGTCGGGCGCGACGGCAAGGCGCTGCCGGTCCCGCCTGACGACGACGGCAGCGTCGAGCTGGCCACGGTCGGCCTGCGGCTGACCCCCGTCGACACCCCCGACGGCCGCCGCCTCCGCGTCACCGGCGACGGCATCGACGAGCTCGTCTGACGCCGGGCCGCCGGGCCGCCCGGCGGCCCGCCTACGCCGCCTCGTCGGTCGAGCGGGGGAACAAGCGGGCCAGCAGGTCGACCAGCTCGACGGCCACACCCCGCCCGCCCTTGACCGGCACCACGAGCTGGACCAGGTCGGGCTTGTATATGGCCTTCGGTGCCAGCCGCTTGAGCCGGATCTCCTCGGACACCTTGAGCTTGACCGGCCCCAGCCGGGCCACCCACACGGCGGCGCCGATGCCGGTGCGCTTGGTGACGTTGACCTCGCGCAGCCCGACCCGCGCCGCCTCGGCTCGCAGGCGGGCCACGTCGAGCAGGGCGGCCGAGTTGTCGGGGACGGCGCCGTAGCGGTCCTCCCACTCGGTGCGGATGTCGTCGACCTCGGCCTCGGACGTGACCGCGGCCAAGCGCCGGTAGGCCTCGAGCCGCAGCTCCTCCTTCGGCACGTACTCGGGCGGCAGGCTGGCGTCGAGCGGCAGGTCGAGCTTGATCTCGGCCGGCTCGTGCACCGGCTCGCCCTTCAGCTCGGCCACGACCTCGCTCACCATCTGGCAGTACAGGTCGTAGCCGACGGCGGCCACGTGGCCCGACTGGCCGGTGCCGAGCAGGTTGCCGGCGCCCCGGATCTCGAGGTCGCGCATGGCGATCTTGAACCCGGAACCCAGCTCGGTCGCCTCGCCGATCGTCTTGAGCCGCTCGTAGGCCTCTTCGGTCAGCGACCGGTCGCGGGGGTGGAACAGGTAGGCGTAGGCCCGCTGGCCCGACCGCCCCACCCGGCCCCTGATCTGGTGGAGCTGCCCCAACCCCAGCAGGTCGGCCCGGTCGACCACCAGCGTGTTCACGGTGGGCATGTCGATGCCCGACTCGATGATCGTGGTGCAGACGAGCACGTCGAACTCGCCCTCCCAGAAGTCGAGCACGACCCTCTCGAGCGACCCCTCGTCCATCTGCCCGTGGGCGATCGCCACCCGGGCCTCGGGCACGAGGTCGCGGACGTGGGCGGCGACATGGTCGATGTCCTGCACGCGGTTGTGCACGTAGAACACCTGGCCCTCGCGCAGCAGCTCACGCCGGATGGCCTCGGCGATGGCCCGGTCGTCGACCTCGCCGACGTAGGTGAGGATCGGCTGGCGCTCGGCCGGCGGCGTGTTGAGCAGCGTCAGGTCGCGGATGCCGGTCAGGCTCATCTCGAGCGTGCGGGGGATCGGCGTGGCGGTCAGCGTCAGCACGTCGACGTTCGTGCGGAGCTGCTTGATCAGCTCCTTGTGCGTGACGCCGAAGCGCTGCTCCTCGTCCACGACCAGCAGCCCGAGGGCCTTGAAGCGGACGTCGGCGGACAGCAGCCGATGCGTGCCGATGACGACGTCGACCTCGCCGGCCTCGATGCCCCGGACGACCTTGCGGGCCTGGCCGGGCGTCAGGAACCGCGACAGCACCTCGACCCGCACCGGGTAGCCGGCGAACCGCTCGCTGAACGTCTGGTAGTGCTGCTGGGCCAGCAGTGTGGTCGGCACGAGGATCGCCACCTGCTTGCCGTCCTGCACCGCCTTGAACGCGGCCCGGATCGCCACCTCGGTCTTGCCGAAGCCGACGTCGCCGCACACCAGCCGGTCCATCGGCTGGGGCACCTCCATGTCGTTCTTCACGTCGGTGATCGCCTTCAGCTGGTCGGGCGTCTCCTGGTAGGGGAAGGCCTCCTCCAGCTCCTGCTGCCAGGGCGTGTCGGGCGGGAAGACGTGGCCCTCGGCCTGCTGGCGGGTCTGGTACAGCACCACCAGCTCCTGGGCGATCTCGCTGACCGCGGCCCGCACCTTGGCCTTGGTCCGCTGCCAGCCGTCGCCGCTCAGCCGGTTGAGGCTGGGCGCCTCGCCGCCCGTGTAGTGGCGGACCGCGTCGATCTGGTCGGACGGGACGTAGAGCTTGTCGTCGCCCTTGTACTCGAGCAGCAGGTAGTCGCGCTCGACGCCGCCGATGGCCCGCTTGACCATGCCGCCGTAGCGGGCGACGCCGTGCTGGTGGTGGACGACGTAGTCGCCGACCTTGAGATCGTCGAAGAACCCCTCGGCGTCGCGCCGGCGGGGACGGGCCCGCCGGTGGGCCCGGCGCCGGCCGGTCAGGTCGGACTCGGCCAGCACCGCCAGCTTGACCGACCGCAGCACCGCGCCCCGCTCGAGCGGGCGCACGACGACCTCGGCCCGGATGCCCTCGCCCGCCAGCATCTCGCCGACCCGCGCCGCCGAGCCCTCGCCGTCCGCGCCGACCACGATGCGGAACCCGTCGCGGCTGAGCTGGCCGAGCCGCTGGAGCAGGCCCGACCCGTCGCCGACGACCGGGTCCCACCCCGAGGCCTCGACTTGGGGCGTGTCGGGGCTGTCGGGGACGCCGATGACCTGCCACGCCGGCGCCTTCGTGTGGCTGAGCAGGCGGTCGAAGTCGAGGTGCAGGCGGGGGAAGCCGTGATCACCCGACGTCGCCTGCCCGTCGACCGCGCCCCAGGTGACGGCCAGCGTCGCCGCCAGGTCGGCCTCCTCGGCCAGCAGGTCGGCGGCCCGGTCGCGCATGCGCCGGGGCTCGCACAGC
>JBKPAS010000153.1:0-7501 GCA_046744265.1 Actinomycetota bacterium | reverse complement strand
GCGTCGACCTCGACGTCCGCCGGGGCGAGGCGGTCGCCCTACTCGGAACCAACGGGGCCGGCAAGTCGACCCTGCTGCGGGTGATCTCCGGGCTGGTCCCGCTGCAGTCCGGGGCGGTGCGGTTCGACGGCGTCGACCTGGCCGGGCGCCCGGCGCACGTGGTGGCGGCCCGCGGGGTGATCCAGATGCCGGGCGGTGCCGGCGTGTTCCCGGCGCTGAGCGTCGCCGAGAACCTGCGGGTGGCCGGCTGGCTGCACCGCCGCGACCGGGCCTCGGTCGCCGCCACCGCCGAGCGCCTCCGCGGCCTGTTCCCGCTGCTCGCCGAGCGGGCTGGCACCCGCGCTGGCGACCTGTCCGGCGGCCAGCAGCAGATGGTGGCGCTGGCCATGTCGGTGCTCGCCCAGCCCCGGCTGCTCATGATCGACGAGCTGTCGCTGGGGCTGGCTCCGGCGGTCGTGGCCGACCTGCTGCGGTTCGTCGACCGGCTGCGGGCCGAGGGGACGACGCTGCTGGTGGTCGAGCAGTCGGTCAACCTGGCGCTCGAGATCGCCGACCGGGCGGTCTTCCTCGAGCGGGGCGAGGTCCGCTTCTCGGGCCCGGCCCACGAGCTGCTCGACCGGCCCGACCTGTTGCGGTCGGTGTTCCTGGGCTCGGCCTCCCGCGCCATCCGACGGCCACCGTCGACGACGACCGCGCGGGCCCCGGCCCCGCCCAAGCCAGCGCCCGCGCCCGGCGCCGGCGCCGACGCCAAGCCGGTCCTCCGGGTCGACGGTCTGTCCGTCGCGTTCGGCGGCGTGCACGCGGTCGACGGGGTGACGTTCGACGTCGGTGCGGGCGAGATCGTCGGCGTGATCGGTCCCAACGGTGCCGGCAAGACCACGCTGTTCGACCTGATCAGCGGTTTCGTACTGGCGGACGACGGCACGGTCCTGCTGCGGGGCCGCGACGTGACCCTCCTTCGGGCGCCGGCCCGGGCCCGGCGCGGCCTCGGCCGCTCGTTCCAGGACGCCCGCCTGTTCCCCTCGCTCACCGTCGAGGAGACGATCGGCGCCGCGCTCGAGCGCTGGGTGACCGTCGGCGACCCGCTGTCCGCCGCGTTCCACCTGCCCAATGCGGTCGACAGCGAGTACGCCGTCGCCAAGCGGGTCGCCGAGCTGGTCGAGCTGCTCGGCCTCGGCCCCTACCGCTCGCTGTTCGTCGGCGAGCTGTCCACCGGCACTCGCCGCATCGTCGACCTGGCGTGCCTCCTGGCCCACCGGCCCCGGGCGGTCCTGCTCGACGAGCCTGCGGCCGGCATCGCCCAGCGCGAGGTCGAGCAGCTGCCGCCGCTCATCCGGCGCATCCGCGACGAGACGGGCGCCAGCCTGGTGATCGTCGAGCACGACATCCCCCTGGTCGAGCAGGTCGCCGACCGCCTCGTCGCCATGGACCAGGGGCACGTCGTCGCCGTCGGCCCGCCCGCCGAAGTGGTGGCCGAGCCCGCGGTCCTCCGCTCCTACCTGGGCGAGGACGAGGCAGCCATCCAGCGGTCTGGCCCCGGCACCCGCCAGCCCACCGAAGCGCACGACCCACGAGGTTGACCCATGCCCGTCGACGACAACGACCCTCCCGACGACGACCCCGAGGACCGGCCCGATCCCGAGCCGGACGCCACCGCGGGCGACGACCAGCCCGAGCCGGACGACCAGACCGACCAGACCGACGACCACGACGACGACCAGCCCCGCCGCCCCAGTGCGCTGCGGCGCTGGGGCCCGCTCGGCGCCGTCGCGGTCGTGATCGCCATCGTGGTGGCCGTGTCCGTCGTGGCCACGGGCGGCGGTGGCGACGACGGCGACCAGGCGTCCACGGCCGTCGGCGGCGGCGCCCCCACGGGCGAGCTGCCCGACGGCGTCGTCACGTGGGACAAGGCCCACGAGGACAACCTCGACGTCAGCTGGCCCGACACCTGTGACACGCACACGGGTCGCATCGCCATCCCGTTCTTCTTCCGCACCGAGTGCTTCGCCGAGTTCCACGGCGACAACGGGGGCTCGACGAGCGACGGCGTCACCGGCGACACGGTCAAGGTCGTGGCCTGGCTGCCCAACGCCAACGACCCGATCTTCGCGATCGTCCGCCAGGCGCTCGGCATCAACGACACCGTCGACGAGGTCCGCGAGACTTACCAGGGCCTGGCGCAGATCTTCCAGGACTACTACCAGACCTACGGCCGCCACGTGGACCTCGAGTTCGTCGAGGCCTCGGGCTCGATCCTCGACCCGGTGGCCGCCCGGGCCGACGCCGTCGAGGCCGCGTCGAAGCAGCCGTTCGCCGTCCTCGGCGGCCCGCTGCTCGGCAGCGCCTGGACCGACGAGCTGCACGCCCGGGGGATCGTCTGCCTGTTCTGCCCCGGCATCGACGACCCGGAGCCGAGCGCCTTCGGCATCCTGCCGAAGGGCAGCCAGATCGACGCCCACGTCGCCGCCTACGTGAAGGCCAAGCTGGTCGGCCGCCCCGCCGAGTTCGCCGGCGACGACCTGAAGGACGAGGACCGCAAGTTCGGCATCCTCAACCAGGGCAGCGACGGTGCCACGAACCGCATGAAGGGGCACCTCGAGGACGAAGGCGTCGACGTCGCGGCCACGGTCGCCTACCCGCTCGACCCGACCCGGGCCCAGGAGCTGGCGGCCAGCGGCATCGCCCGCCTGAAGGACGCCGGGGTCACCAGCGTGATCGTCCACAGCGACCCGATCACGCTGCCCGCGTTCCTCAACGAGGCCACCGAGCAGGACTGGTACCCCGAGTGGGTCCTCGCCGGCTGCAACTTCTGCGACACCAGCGTGTTCGGCCGCACGTTCGACCAGGACCAATGGGCGCACGCCTTCGGCCTCAGCTACCTGCCCCCGCAGGCCCCGCCGGCGATCACCCCGCCCTACCGGCTCTACGAGTGGTACCACGGCGAGGCGCCGCCAGCCGACAACAGCCTGATCCTCACCTACCCGTCAGTCGCCCTGCTGTTCACCGGCCTCGAGTACGCCGGCCCCGACCTCAACGTCGAGAACTTCCGCGACGGCCTGTTCGCCTGGCCGCCCACGCCCCGGGCCGTGACCGAGCCGTCGGTCGACTACGGCACCGAGCTGTGGGACAAGCCCGACTACGAGGGCATCGACGACATGGTCGAGGTGTGGTGGGACCCGACCGCCGAGGGCAACGACGAGGCCGGCCAAGAGGGCCAGGGCCACCTGCGCTATGTCGACGGCGGCCGCCGCTACATGCCCGGCGACTACGACCGGAACCTCCGGGTGTTCGACCGCCACGACGCCCCGACCGAGATCACCGAGCCGCCGGCGCCCGAGGTCCCGCCCGACTACCCGTCGCCCGCCGGCAACGGCGGCGGGTAACCCACCGGGCAGGACGGGCGCCCTGGGTAGCCTGTCCGGTCATGGAGAACGGGGCCGAACGCCGTTACGTCGTGCGCACCTTCGGGTGCCAGATGAACGAGCACGACTCCGAGCGCATCGCCGGGCTCCTCGAGGCCGACGGGTACACGCGGGCCGACCGGGTCGACGACGCCGACGTCGTCGTCCTCAACACCTGCTGCATCCGCGAGAACGCCGACAACAAGCTCTACGGCAACCTCGGCCACCTCAAGGCGCTGAAGGCCCGCAACCCCGACCTGCGCATCGTCGTGGGCGGCTGCCTCGCCCAGAAGGACCGCGACCAGATCGTCGAGCGCGCCCCGTACGTCGACGTCGTGTTCGGCACGCACAACGTCCACCGGGCCGCCGAGCTGCTCGCCGAGCAGCGGTCCGTCGGCCGGCCCCTGGTCGAGATCCTGGAAGAGACCGTGGCCGACGACCGCGAGGCGTTCCCGAGCGCGCTGCCGGCCCGGCGCGAGGTGCCGTACGCCGGGTGGGTCACGATCCAGATCGGGTGCGACAACTCGTGCGCGTTCTGCATCGTGCCGGCCGTGCGGGGGCGCGAGATCAGCCGCGAGCCCGACGACGTCGTCGCCGAGGTCCGGCGGCTGGCCGCCGACGGGGTGACCGAGGTGACGCTGCTCGGTCAGAACGTCAACAGCTACGGCCGCGACCTGACGCTGGCCCGGCGCCAGGCCGGCGAGGTGGGCGTCCGGGTCCGCCCCCTGTTCGCCGACCTGCTGCGGGCGGTCGGGGCGGTCGAAGGCATCCGTCGGGTGCGCTACACCAGCCCCCACCCGAAGGACCTGCGCCCCGAGACGATCGACGCCATGGCCACCGTGCCCACGGTGTGCGAGCACCTGCACCTGCCCCTGCAGGCGGGGAGCGACCGGGTCCTGGCCGCCATGCACCGCGGCTACACGGCCGAGCGCTACCTCGAGCGGCTGGCCGCGGCCCGGGCCGCGATCCCCGACCTGGCGGTGACGACCGACATCATCGTGGGCTTCCCGGGCGAGACCGACGACGACTTCGAGCGGACGCTCGAGGTCACCGCCGAGGCCGGCTACGACAGTGCCTACACCTTCATCTACAGCCCCCGTCCGGGGACCGAGGCGGCGGCCCGGGTCGACGAGTTCGTCCCGGCGGAGTTGTGCGCCGAGCGGTTCGAGCGCCTGCGGGTCGTGGTCGAGCGCTCGGCGCTGGCCCGGCACCGCGAGCGGGTGGGCAGGGTCGAGCAGGTCCTGGTCGAGGGCCCCTCCCGGAAGGACCCGACCGTCACGACCGGCCGCACCCGCCAGAACAAGCTGGTCCACTTCCGGGCCGGCGAGCCGGTCCGCTCGGGCACGTACGCCGAGGTGCGCGTCACCGGCGCGGCCCCCCACCACCTGACCGGCGAGCTGGTCCGGGTCACCGAGCCGGCCCGGCACCGCACCCGCATCCCGGTCGCGGCGGTCTAGCCGCGCTTAGAGGTCGTCGAGCGGCCCCGGCGGGCCGGTCCGCACGTACCACTCCCAGCCGTAGACGTCGGCGAACCGGTCCTCGGGCAGCTGCAGCGCCGAGGTCGACTCGGGGATCTGGCTGGCATGGGCCGCCATCGCCGCCCGCTTGGTCGCCAGCACCTGCCGGACGTCGACCGTCGTGGCGATCGCCACCGTCGGCATGCCGATGTGCGAGCGGACGAGCCCGAGGTCGCCGGCTTGGGGCCTCAGCGGCCCGGCGCCGTAGGCGCCAAGAGCGGAGAGACCGCGTCGTTCGACCTCTCGGCGGCTTTGCCGCCGAGAGAGCAACCGTGAGTTTTCCGTGCCCCCGTCCAGCACGGCCTCCTCGACGAGGTGGGTCTCGACGAAGTGCAAGTACTCGCGGTCGACCGTGGCGTCGTAGACCGTCGGCACGCCGGCCATCTCGGCCGCCCGGCGGGTGACCCGGTGGACCTGCACGTGGTCGGGGTGCCCGTAGATGCCGAACTCGTCGTAGCCGACCGCCGCCGTCGCGCCCTCGTCCTCGAGGACGGTGGCCACCGTCTTGGCCGCCACCTCGACGTCCGCCGACCAGAACGACGCCGGGTCGGCGTTGGCCGCGTCGCCGGCCATGCCCGAGTCGTGGTAGTCGAGCAGCTCGACCCGGGCAACGCCCAGCAGCCGGGCGGCCGCGTGGGTCTCGCGCCGCCGCCGCTCGGCAAGGCGGGCCGTATCCCGCTGGCCCCCGGCGTCCTTGGGACCCACCGGGCCCTCCGGACTCTCGCCGAGCTCGCCGCCGGTGGCGACGACCAGCACGACGCGGTGGCCGGCCGCGGCGAGCCGCGTCATCGTGCCGCCCGTGAAGATGGCCTCGTCGTCCGGATGGGCGTGGACGAAGACGACGGTCGAGCGGCGGCTCACCCCTCCAGTCTCGTCCCGCTCGTGACCCCCGCCGGACACACCTAGTCTCCGTCCCACTATGAGCGCCACGGGCCACGCTGCGCTGGTGGGCACCACGGCGTCGGGCAAGTCGGCGCTGGCGCTCGCCGCCGCCCGCCGCGATCCGCACATCGAGCTGGTGTCCGTCGACTCGATGCAGGTCTACCGGGGCATGGACATCGGCACGGCCAAGCCCACACAAGCCGAGCAGGCCGAGGTGCCGCACCACCTGATCGACGTGGCCGACCCGTGGGACGACTTCACGGTCGCCGACTTCCAGGCGCTGTTCCGCAGCGCGCTCGCCGGCATCGAGGCCCGGGGCCACCGGGCGCTCCTGGTCGCCGGGACGGGCCTGTACTTGCGGGCCGTGGTCGACGACCTCGACATCCCCGGTCGGTTCCCGGGGGTGCGGGCCGAGCTCGAGTCCGAGCCCGACACGGTCGCCCTGCACCGACGGCTGGACGAGCTCGACCCGGTGGCGGCCGGCCGCATGGAGCCGACCAACCGCCGCCGCGTCGTGCGCGCCCTCGAGGTCACGCTGGGCAGCGGCCGGCCGTTCTCGTCGTACGGCCCGGGGCTCGAGGCCTACCCACCGAGCCGGTTCCGGCTGCTGGGGGTGGCGCTGCCCGACCAGGTCGTCGACGCCCGCATCGAGGCCCGTTACCGGGACCAGCTCGACGCGGGCCTGCTCGACGAGGTGCGGCGGCTGCTGGCCGACCCCCGGGGCCTGTCCCGGACGGCCCGGCAGGCGCTCGGCTACAAGGAGCTGATCGACCACGTCGAGGGCGACACTCCGCTCGGCGAGGCGCTCGACCTGGCGATCCGGCGGACCCGGCGGTTCGCCCGCCGCCAGCGGTCGTGGTTCCGCCGCGACCCACGCATCGAGTGGCTGTCGACCGGCGACGGACCGGCCGCGCTCGAGGGCCCGCTGCTTGCCGCCCTCGGCATCGGGTGAGCGGGGGTCGGACGCCGGGCTGGCAGACTGGTGGGCACGATGCGCCTGACCAAGCACCACGGGCTGGGGAACGACTTCCTGGTCCTGCTCGACGCCGACGGCTCGCAGTCACTGACCCCCGACCAGGTCCGGGCGCTGTGCGACCGTCACCGGGGGGTGGGGTCCGACGGGCTGATCCGAGCGATCCGCCCGGGCGACGCGGGCGACGCGGCTGCCGGCGGGCCCGTGGCGATCATGGAGCTGACCAACGCCGACGGGTCGCGGGCCGAGATGAGCGGTAACGGCATCCGCTGCCTGGCCCAGGCCCTGGTGGCCGCCGAGTGGGCGCCCGGGCCGGCGCTGTCGATCGCCACCGACGCCGGGCTACGCACCGTCACCGTCCACGAGCAGGTCGACGCCCTCACCCAGGTCAGCTCGGTCGAGATGGGCGCGGCCCGGGTGGTGGGCGACCCCCCCGAGTGGACGAGCGGGCCGTACCGCCGGGCGCTGCTCGTCGACATGGGCAACCCCCACCTGGTGCTCGAGCTGGCAACCGGGCACGAGGACGCGGCTGCCGCCGACACCGGCGACGTCCGCCTGGTCGAGCTGGGCGAGCGGGTCAACGCCAAGCTGCCCGGCGGCGCCAACGTCCACCTGCTGGCGCCCGACGGCGACGGCGTGGCCATCAGGACCTACGAGCGGGGCGTCGGCCCCACCCAGGCGTGCGGCACCGGCGCCTGCGCCTCGGCGGCCGCGGCCCGGGCCTGGGG
>JBKPAS010000135.1:0-11748 GCA_046744265.1 Actinomycetota bacterium | reverse complement strand
TGGCCGACCTGCTCGCCGACCTGGTGGACCGGTCGCTCGAAGACCGCCGCCGATTCGCCGGCCGCCTCCTCGAGCAGGCGATGGCGGCGTACGCCTCGTTCGCCGCGCTGTCCGGCGCCTGCCGGGCCCGGGCGGGCCTGCAGGGCGTCGCCGCCGAGGCGACGGTCCTGGTGGGCGACGAGCTGGGGCGCCAGGCGGAGTCGCTGGGGGACCTGGTCCGGGCGATCCGGCCGCTGCCCGGGGGCACCGGAGTTGGGTCCCGGCTCGCCACGCCGATCGCCGCCTGCCTCGCCGCGCTCGCCGGCGACGCCCCGGCCCCCCGGCTCACGGTCGTCGTGGACGACGGGCTGGCCCTCGACTGGGTGGGCGAGACGATGCTGTTGCACGTCGCCCGGGAGGCCCTCGACAACGTGTCGCGCCACGCCCGGGCCGGGGCGGTCGACGTGATGGTCGACGCGTCGCCGGACGGGGGCGTGTGCCTGCGGGTGGCCGACGACGGCGCCGGGTTCGACCCGGCCGCCGTGGGGGAGGGGCAGGGCATCTCGGCCATCCGGGCCGCGGTGGCCGCCGTCGGCGGCACGGTCGAGCTCGAGTCCCGCCCCGGCCGGGGGACCACCGTGACCGTCCACATCGGCGGGCTCCGACAGCCGCCGCGGCGACCGCCCGCCTCGCGCCCGCACCTGCGACTCGTCCCGACCACCGCCGACGCGGACTGATCCATCGCACCCTGCGTCCTGCCACCCGGCAGGACGGCAGGACGGCAGGCCGGTCGGGCCGCAGGGCGACCCTCCGGTTCAGGCGATCTCGGTGGCGGCGGCGGCGAACTGGGCGTTGTAGAGGGCGGCGTAGGCGCCGCCACGGGCGAGCAGGTCGGCGTGGTCGCCCTGCTCGACGATCTGCCCGTGCTCGACCACCAGGATCACGTCCGCATCGCGGATCGTCGACAGCCGGTGGGCGATCACGAAGCTGGTCCGCTGCGACCGCAGCGCCGCCATCGCCTTCTGGATCAGCACCTCGGTGCGGGTGTCGACCGAGCTGGTGGCCTCGTCGAGGATCAGGATCGCCGGGTCGGCCAGGAACGCCCGGGCGATCGTCAAGAGCTGCTTCTCGCCGGCGCTCAGGCTCGTCCCCTCGTCGTCGAGCACGGTGTCGTACCCGTCGGGCAGCGAGTGCACGAACCGGTCGACGTAGGTCGCCCGGGCCGCGGCGAGGATCTGCCCGTCGGTCGCCGACGCGTTGCCGTAGGCGATGTTGTCGCGGATCGTGCCCCCGAACAGCCACGTGTCCTGCAGGACCATGCCGATGTTCGACCGCAGGTCGCGGCGCCGCATCGTGGCGATGTCACGCCCGTCGATGGTGATGCGGCCGTCGTCCAGCTCGTAGAACCGCATGATGAGGTTGACGAGCGTCGTCTTGCCGGCGCCGGTCGGGCCGACGACGGCGATCGTCTGGCCCGGCTCGGCGACCAGCGACAGGTCCGTGATCAGCGGCTTGTCGGGGTCGTACGAGAACGAGACGTGCTCGAACTCGACCCGCCCCCGCGGCACGCCCGATAGCGGCGAGGCGTCGTCGTCGGGCTTCTGCTCCTGGGCGTCGAGCAGGTCGAACACGCGCTCGGCGGAGGCCACGCCCGACTGCAGCACGTTGAACATCGACGCCATCGCCGTCAGCGGCATGGCGAACTGCCGGGTGTACTGCAGGAACGCCTGCACGTCGCCGATCGTCATCGTCCCCGACGTGACCCGCAGCCCGCCGAGCACGGCGATCACCACCCAGTTCAGGTTGCCGAGGAACATCATCGCCGGCTGGATGACGCCCGCCGCGAACTGGGCGGAGAAGCTCGACGAGTAGAGCTCGTCGTTGGTCAGGCGGAACCGCTCCTCGACCTCGCGTTGCCGACCGAACGCCTTGACGATGGCGTGGCCGGTGAACGCCTCCTCGACCTGCGAGTTGAGCAGGCCCGTGTGCGTCCACTGGGACAGGAAGCGGGCCTTCGACCGTTTGCCGATGCTGCGCATCGTGAGGATCGAGATCGGGACCGACACGAGGGCGACGATCGCCAGCAGCGGCGAGATCCAGATCATCATCGAGACGACGCCGACGAGCTGGAGGATCTGCGTCAGCATCTGGTTGAGCGTCTGCTGCAGGCTCTGGGCGATGTTGTCGATGTCGTTGGTGACCCGGCTGAGCAGGTCGCCGCGGGACTGCTGGTCGACGTACGACAGCGGCAGCCGGTTGAGCTTGTCCTCGACGTCGGCCCGGAGGCGGTGCATGGTCCGCTGGATGATGCCGGCCAGCAGGTAGCCGCTCAGGTAGGTCAGGCCCGACGACAGGAGGAACAGGCCGAGCGCCCCCAGCAGCACCATGTGCAGCTCGCCGAAGTCGATGCCCTGCGGGCTGAGGACGCCCTTGATGACGATGTCGGTGGCGTGGCCCAGGATCTTCGGCCCCACCACGGTGAGCGCCACGCCGACGATGGCGAGCAGGACCACCACGCCCACGCCGATGCGGTCCTGGCGCAGCCGGGTGAGCAGCCGCCGGGACGCGCTGCGGAAGTCGCGGGCCTGCTCGCCGGGCACGCCCAGGCTCATGGTCCGGACCGCGGTCGGGCTGGGCCGGGGTGGCATCGCCGGCGGCGGAGCCGGCCCGGAACCGTTCCCGCCGGTGGAGCCGGTCGAGCCGGCCGAGCCGTTCCCGCCGAGCGGCCCGCCCTGCGGCGACCCCGGCGAGGGCGAGGACGAGGACGAGGACGAGGTCGTCGAGCTCACGCCGCCTCCCGCTGGCCGACCTGCGACTCGACGATCTCGGCGTACGTCGGGCACGACGCCAGCAGCTCGTCGTGGGTGCCGAGGCCGCAGGTGCGCCCGTCCTCGAGGACGAGGATCTGGTCGGCGTTGGCGATCGTCGACACCCGCTGGGCGACGATGACGACCGTCGCCCCCCGCACGTAGGGGACCAGCGCCGCCCGCAGCCGGGCGTCGGTGGCGGTGTCGAGCGCCGAGAACGAGTCGTCGAACAGGTAGATCTCGGGTTTCTTCACCAGCGCCCGGGCGATCGCAAGCCGCTGGCGCTGCCCGCCCGACACGTTGGTGCCGCCCTGGGTGATCGGCGCCTCGATGCCGCCGGGCATGGCGGCGACGAAGTCGGCGGCCTGGGCGACGCGGAGGGCCTCCCAGATCTCGTCGTCGGTGGCGTCCGGCTTGCCGTAGCGCAGGTTGCTGGCCACGGTGCCCGAGAACAGGTATGGCTTCTGGGGGACGAGCCCGATGCGGCGCCAGAGGGCGTCGGGCTCCATGTCCCGGATGTCGACGCCGTCGACCAGCACCGCGCCCGACGTCACGTCGACCAGCCGGGCCATCAGGTTGACCAGCGTGGTCTTGCCGGCGCCGGTGCTGCCGACGATCGCCGTGGTCCGCCCGGCCAGGGACGAGAACGCGATGCCGTCGAGCACGGGCTCGTCGGCCCCGGGGTAGCGGAAGCCGACGTCGCGCAGCTCGATCGACCCGGCGCCGCCGAAGGCGGCCTCGCCGACCGGGCTGGCCGGGGCGGTGACGGACGGCTCGGTGTCGAGCACCTCGACGATCCGCTCGGCGCACACGGACGCCCGGGGCGCCATCATGGCCACGAACATGCCCATCATCACGTTCATGAGGATGAGCGTGAAGTAGGTGAGGAAGGCGACGAGCGAGCCGACCTGCATGTCCCCGCCGTCGATGCGGTTGGCGCCGAACCAGATCACCCCGACGCTCGACGCGTTGATGATCAGCATCAGGGTCGGGAACATGAGCGCCATCAGCCGGCCGGCCTCGAGCGACGTGGCGGTCAGGTCGTCGTTGACCGCCCGGAAACGGCCCACCTCGTCGGGCTCGCGGGCGAAGGCCCGCACGACCCGCACGCCGGTGATCTGCTCGCGCAGCACGCCGTTGGCCCCGTCGATGTGGTCCTGCATGCGCCGGAACGTCGGGACCATCCGCCGCACGACCGACCCCACGCTGACCGCCAGCGCCGGCAGGCTGATCGCCAGCAGCCAGGACAGCCCGATGTCCTGGTGCATGGCCATGACGATGCCGCCGACCACGGTGATCGGCGCGGCGAGGGCCAGCGTGCAGGTCATGACGACGAACATCTGCACCTGCTGCACGTCGTTGGTGATGCGGGTGATGAGGGACGGCGCCCCGAAGACGCCGACCTCGCGGGCCGAGAAGTCGGTGACCCGGTGGAACAGCTCGCTGCGGACGTCGCGGCCCAGCCCCATCGCGATGCGGGACCCGACGTAGACGGCCGCCACCGCGAACACGATCTGCACGAACGTCACGCCCAGCATGAGCAGGCCGGTCGACCGGATGTAGTCGTTGTCGCCTGCCAGCACGCCGCCGTCGATGATGTCGGCGTTCAGCGTCGGCAGGTACAGCAGGGCCAGCGCCTGGATGCCCTGCAGCAGGATGACCAGGTACAGCAGCCCGCGGTAGGGCCGGAGCTTGGAGCGGAGGACTCGGATCAGCACGTGTGGGCCTCGGACGGGGTGGGCGGGTGTTGGGCGGACGTCGGGGCGGCGGTCGGGCTTAGGAGCTGAGCGTCTCGGCCGGCTCGGGAGCGCCGGCGTGGGCGTCGGCATCGGCGTCGCGGCGCGAGCGCACGCCGTCGAGGAAGAACGAGACGATCTCGGGGGCGGACAGGGGCTCGCCGGCGAGCGCCGGGTGGCTCGACGCCAGTGTGACCGCCCGGAAGCGGCGGGCCGCGGTGGCGGGGCTCACCCGGATCTGGTCGTCGTGCTCGGCGAACAGCGCGGTGAGGGCCGGCGACTCGGGGGGCCGCAGCGGCCGGCTCGGCCGGGCGCCGACGGCCGCGAACAGGCGCCAGATGACGGCGACCCGCCGCTGGATGATGGTGGTCGCCTCGATGAGCTGGGCCTCGAACGGCTGGTTGCGGCCGACCGCCTCCAGCGCGCCCTCGGTGGCCGAGGGGTCGATCGCGGCGTCGACGGTCGCCTGGACGAGCGTCTCCTTGTCGGGGAAGACGCGGAAGATCGTCCCCTCGGCGATGCCGGCCGCCTCGGCGATGTGGCGGGTGGTCACGGCCAGGCCGTGCTCGAGCAGCAGCGGCAGGGTGGCGTCGATGATCGCGGCGCGGCGTTCGTCGGGCGGCACTGCCGCCGCCCTCCGCCGCCGCCCGCTCGCGCTCGTCTCCTCGCCGCTCACGCCACCGACTCTACACTGAGTGAGTCCGCACTCATACACCGGGCCCACCCGGTCCGCCTGGTCGGCGACGCCGACACCGGCGGCGAGCAGGGGAAAAGTAAAATGCACCCTGTGGACGACCGGCCGACCTACTCGGGGTGGCGGGGCGCCGGTCAGCCAGACGGCAAGCTGGCCTCCCGGGTGGCGGGTCGCATCGTCGACGACGTGGTCGCCAAGGGCTGGCCGGTCGGCGAGGTGCTCGGCTCCGAGGGCGAGCTGCTCGAGCGGTACGGGGTGAGCCGGGCGGTGTTCCGCGAGGCGGTCCGCATCGTCGAGCACCAGGAGGTCGCCCGCATGCGCCGGGGCCCCGGCGGCGGGCTCGTCGTCGCCGAGCCGACCGTCGAGTCGGTCATCGACGCGGTGGTCGTCTACCTGTTCCGGCTCGGCGCCCGCCTCGACGACGTGTTCGAGGTGCGGCTCGTCCTCGAGGAGATCGCCACCGACCTGGCGGCGGACCGGCTCGACGAGGCTGACATCGCCGCCATCCGCGACCTCGTCCGCCGCGAGGACACCGGCGACGCCGACGACCCCCGCGAGCTGCACATGCTGGTGGCGAAGGCGACCCGCAACCCGGCCATCGAGCTGTTCGTCGACATCCTCAACCGGGTCTCGGCGCTCTACACCGACCTGAGCCTGCTCGGCCCCGACGAGGTGCGCGAGTCCACCGACGCCCATGCCCGCATCGCCGAGGCGATCCTCGCCGGCGAGGCGAGCACGGCCCGCCACCGCATGCGCCGCCACCTCGCCGCCGAACACGACTGGCTCGGCCGTCACCGCGAGTCCCGCCAGCTGCTCGACCCGAGCGGCATGACGCTGGGGGGCGGCAGCACCAAGCGGGCCGAGGGCGTGGCCCGCGAGCTGTTCGGCCAGGTGGTCCGCGCCGGCTGGCCGCTGGGCGCACAGCTCGGGTCCGAGCCCGAGCTCATGGCGCGCTTCGGCGTCAGCCGGGCCGTGCTGCGCGAGGCCGTACGGCTGCTCGAGCACCACAGCATCGCCACGATGCGGCGCGGGCCGGGCGGGGGCCTGTTCGTCACCGAGCCGCGCCTGTCCACGGTGAGCGACACCGTGGCGCTCTACCTCGAGCGGCGGGGCATGGGCGTCGAGAGCCTGGCCGAGCTGCGGACCGGGGTCGAGCTGGCCGCCCTCGACCGCGTCCTCGACAAGGTCGACGACGGGGTGCGGGGCGCGCTCGACGAGGCGCTCGACGCCGAGCGCAGCGCCAGCGACGTCGACTTCGTCGAGGTCGTCGGCCACGACCTGCACACGGCCCTGGCCCGCCTGACCCGCAACCCGGTGCTCGAGCTGCTCGTGCTCGTGCTGCTGCGCCTCACCCGCCGGCACATCGTGAACCCGACGGGCGAGCGGCCCCGGGGCGTGCTCGACGAGCTGACCCACGCCCACAGCCGCATCGCCGAGGCCGTCCTCGCCGAGGATCGCGAGCTGGCCCGCCACCGCATGCGCCGCCACCTCGACGCGATCCAGCCCTACATGGCATAGGACGGCCGGCACGCCGGCCCCGCCGTCCCGCTACTTGATGAGCGGGTCGCGCGGCAGCCCGAGGATGCGCTCGCCGATCTGGTTCCGCTTGATCTCCGAGGTGCCGCCGGCGATCGACAACCCCCGGTGGAAAAGGACGAGCGTGCCGGCGGTCGAGGCGGCCCCGTCCATGAACACGGCGTCGGGCCCGCTGAGCTGGGACATGACCGCCGCGGCCTCGTGCCCGAGCTCGGACAGCACCAGCTTTGTGACGTTCCCCTCGGGGCTCGGGCCCTGATCACCCCCGGCGACCGCCTTGTGCACGCTGCGCAGGTTGAGCAGGTTCATGGCCTGCTGGTCGGCGATGTAGCGGCCGATGCGGGCGGCGCCGCCGGCGAGCCGGCCCGGGTTCGCGTCGAACGGCCCGATCATCGCCGCGCCGGGCAGCGCCATGCCGCCCTGCCCGCCGCCGATGCTGACGCTCTCGTTGCCGAGCGTGGCGCGGGCGACGGTCCAGCCGCCGTCCACGGGACCGACCACGTCGTCGTCGGGCACGAACACGTCGTCGAAGAACACCTCGTTGAACTCAGACTGGCCGGTGGTCATGCGCAGCGGCCGCACCTCGACGCCCTTGGCGTGCATGTCGATGACCATGGTGGTGATGCCCTGGTGCTTGGGCACATCGGGGTTGGTCCGCACGGTGGCGAAGCCCTGCCCGGCGAGGTGGGCCCCGCTCGTCCACACCTTCTGGCCGTTGACGAGCCAGCCGCCCTCGACCCGGGTGCCGCGGGTCTTGACGCCCGCCGCGTCCGAGCCGGCGTCGGGCTCGCTGAACAGCTGGCACCAGATGACGTCCTGGTTGAGCGCCGGGGGCACCCACCGGGCGACCTGGTCGTCGGTGGCGTGCTGGATGAGCGTGAGGATGACCCACCCGGTGATGCCGTAGGCCGGGCGCTTGACGCCGGCGGCGTCGAACTCCTGCTCGATGACGAGCTGCTCGACGGCGCCGGCCTCGCGCCCCCAGGGCTTCGGCCAGTGCGGCATCACGTAGCCGGTCTCGATCAGCTTGGCCCGCTGGCCGGCGGCGTCCAGCCCGCTGAGCGACTGGGCGAACTGCCGGACCTCGTCGCGGATCGGCTCGGCCTCGGGCGGCAGCTCGATGCTCTTGGCCCGCACGACGCCGGCCCGGGTCAGGTCGGTGACGTGCTCGGACGCCCGCTCGGGCTCGAGCAATGCCTGCAGGGCCGTGGCCCGGCGCAGGTAGACGTGGGCGTCGTGCTCCCACGTGAACCCGATGCCGCCGTGCACCTGCATGTTGAGGTTGGCGCACAGGTCCGCCGCTGGGCCGGCCAGCGCTGCGGCGACCGCCGCCGCGTAGGTGAGCTGGTCGCCGCCCGTGGACGCGGCCCGGGCCGCGTCCCACACCGCGCCGGTGGCCAGTTCGGCCGCCACCAGCATGTTGGCGCAGTGATGCTTGACTGCCTGGAACATGGCGATCGGGCGGCCGAACTGCTGGCGCTCCTTGGCATAGGCGGCGGCCTGCTCGGTGCACTCGCGGGCGACGCCGACGGCCTCCGCGGCCAGGATCACGCGGGCCAGGTCGACCAGCACCCGCCGGGCGCCGGGCAGGACCGTGGCCGGCGCGCCCTCCAGCCGCACCCGGGCGGACCGCCGCGTCGGGTCGATGTTGGCCGGCGTCTCGACCGTCACCGTGCCGGACCCGCCGTCGTCGACCTCGACGACCGCCACGTCCTCGCCCACCGGGACGAGCAGCAGCCTCGCCACGCCGCCCCCGAGCACGACGCCGGCATCGCCGGACACGGTCACGGCGGCACCGCCCGCCGAGTCGACCGCCACCGAGCCGCCCAGCGCCGCGGCGCCCGTGACCGACCCGTCGGCCAGCCCGGGCAACCAGCGGGCCTGCGCCGACTCCGATCCGGCGGCCGCCAGAACCGCGCTGGCGATCACCGTCGGCACGAACGGCCCCGGCGCCAGCGCCCGGCCCAGCGCCTCGACGACGACCACCAGCTCCTCCAGCCCGAACCCCGACCCGCCGTGCTCCTCCGGCAGGTGCAACCCCAGCCAGCCGAGCCCGACGAGCTCGTCCCACAGCTCGGGAACCCCCTCGGACGGCGCCTCGAGCAGCGCCCGGGCGGCAACCCGGGCGTCACGCTTGGTCAGCAGGTCAGACGCCGTCGCGGCGAGGGCACGGTGGTCATCGGTGATGGCGATCGACATGATCAAAAGGTACCCTCAATCCGGTGGCCCGGCTCGCCGGCCGAGGGCTCGTCTGGGGTTTCCGAACCCGTCCCACATAGAGTTGCCTGAATGGCGTCGACTCTCGATCCGCTGCCGCCGGTGGAGCGGCTGAGGCCTGGGCTGTGGACCATCCCGGTGCCGCTGCCGAACACCTCGCTGCGGTACGTGTTCGTCTACCTCTTCGAGACCGATCGCGGCGCCTACATCGTCGACGCCGGCTGGAACACCGACGAGGCCTACGCCGCCCTGCAGGCCGGCCTCGCCACGGCGGGGTACGAGATCGGCGACGTGCGGGGCGTGCTCGTCACGCACATCCACCCCGACCATTACGGCCTCGCCGGCCGGGTCCGCGAGGCGTCCGGCGCGTGGATCGCCCTGCATCCCGCCGACGCCCGCCTCATCCACGACCGCTACACCGACCCCCATGACCTGATCGAGCGGGTCGGCGCCGCGCTTCGGCGGTCTGGCGCCCCGGCCGAGGACATCGCGACCCTCAAGAACGCGGCCATGCCCGTCCGGCCGTTCGTCGACGCGGTCCTGCCCGACGTGCTGCTCGAGGACGGGCAGCGGCCCGAGGTCCCCGGCTGGGAGCTGTCCGCCATCTGGACGCCGGGCCACTCGCCAGGCCACCTGTGCTTCTGGGAGCCGGCCAACGAGGTGCTGCTGACCGGCGACCACGTGCTGCCGCGCATCACGCCCAACATCCCGTTCCACCCGCAGGCCGGCGAGAACCCGCTGGGCGACTTCCTCGCCGCGCTCGACAAGCTCGAGCCATACGAGCCGACCGAGGTCCTGCCGGCCCACGAGTACCGGTTCGACGACCTGCACAAGCGGCTCGACGAGCTGCGGCGGCACCACGCCGAGCGGTTCCGCGAGGTGATCACCGCCATCGCCGGCGGCCACACGACGGCTTGGTCCATCGCCAGCCAGATGAGCTGGTCACGGGGTTGGGACGGCATCGAGGGGTTCATGCGCCGCGCCGCCGTCGGCGAGGCCATGGCCCACCTGCGCGAGCTGGAACGGCGGGGCGTGGTGGTCGAGCGGCGGGGCGAGCCGTCGCATTGGGAGTTGACAGCCGAAGGAGAGAAGGGATGACCGTGGCCGAACAGGTTCCGTTGGTGGACTATCTGGTGCTGGGCGACGACCCGCACCTGATGGCGAGCGAGTGCACGGCGTGCGGGGCGCGGTTCTTCGACCGCCGCAACGCGTGTGCGTCGTGCGGAGGCACCGAGTTCCGGAAGGTGCGCGTCGCGACCGAGGGCGAGGTCCGGGCGTTCACGATCGTGTCGTTCGCGGCGCCCGGCGTCCCGGTGCCCTTCGTGGCGTCGGTCGTCGACTGCGACGGCACGAGCGTGCGGGGCAACCTGGTCAACGTGCCGCCCGACCCCGAGCACGTGCACCTCGGGATGAAGGTCCGGCTGACCACGGTGCGCGTGGGGACCGATTCGGCAGGGACGGAAGCGATCGGGTTCGGGTTCGAGCCGCAGGAGGCGAGCTGACATGGCTGACGACGTCTGGATCCTCGGTATCCACATGACCAAGTTCGGGAAGCACCCGGACAAGGACACGGTGGACATGGCCGCCGACGCGGCCATGTCCGCCCTGGCCGACGCGCAGGTGTCCATCAAGGACATGGGCGTGCTGGCCGCCGGCAACCTGATGGCGGCGAACGCCAGCATCGGCCAGCAGCTGCAGAAGCAGATCGGCCAAACCGGCATCCCCGTCTACAACGTGGCCAACGCCTGCGCGACCGGTGCCACCGCGCTGCGCACGGCGGTCATGTCCGTGAAGGCCGGCGAGTGCGACTTCGGCCTCGCCGTCGGGGTCGAGAAGCTGGCGGGTGCCGGCCTGCTGGCGGGCGGGTCCCGCAAGGAGGACGACGACACCTGGACGCCGCACGGCCGCTACGGCGCGGTGGCGCCCGTCGACGGCCGCATCGGCACCGAGACGATGCCCGGCGTGTTCGCCCAGATCGGCATGGAGTACGGCCACCGCTATGGCGGCACCAGCTTCGAGCTGTTCGCCCGCATCAGCGAGAAGAACCACGCCCACTCCACGCTGAACCCGCTGGCGGCGTACACGAAGAAGATGACGCTCGAGCAGATCATGGGCGACGTGATGATCGCCTACCCGAACACGCGGCCGATGTGCTCGGCCAACTGCGACGGCGCCGCCGCCGCGGTCGTCGTGTCGGGCGAGAAGCTCAAGACGCTGAGCCCCGACCAGCGGCGCCGGGCCGTGAAGATCTCGGCGTCGGTGCTCACGACCGACCCGTGGGAGGAGGCCTGCCAGGTCCTCCCCAACGTGAACACGCTCACCCGCAACGCCGCCAAGCAGGCGTACGAGCAGGCCGGCGTGGCACCCGAGGACCTCGACCTCGTCGAGCTGCACGACTGCTTCGCCACCGCCGAGCTGGTCCACTACGACAACCTCATGCTGTGCGACGAGGGCGAGGCGGTGCCGTTCTTCGAGTCGGGCGCCACGTGGCGTGACGGCAAGACGCCGGTCAACGTGTCCGGCGGCCTCGAGTCGAAGGGCCACCCGATCGCCGCCACCGGCATCGCCAACATCTGGGAGGTCTGCCACCACCTCCGCGGCGAGGCCGGCGACCGCCAGATCGAGGGCGCGAGCGTGGGCCTGGCCCACGTGATCGGCCTCGGTTCCGCCTGCGGCGTCCACATCCTGGAGAAGGCCGCGGTCTGAGACTTACGCGAGGGCGAGGGCGTCCCGGAACTCTGGCGCGGCCACCGCGATCAGCCGCCGGCGGCGTTCCTCC
>JBKPAS010000030.1:0-4183 GCA_046744265.1 Actinomycetota bacterium | reverse complement strand
CCCTGCGCCGCGCCGCCCAGGGGTACGCCCTCGCGGTCGTGATCGGCACGGTCGCCGGCGTGCTCGTGGCCCGCGTCAGGGTGCTGCGGGCCGCGTTCGGCTCGCTGATCACCGGCATCCAGACCATGCCGTCGGTGGCGTGGGTGCCGTGGTCGATCCTGCTGTTCCAGCTGTCCGAGGGCGCGATCATGTTCGTCACCGTCCTGGGGGCGGCCCCGGCCATCGCCAACGGCGTCATCAGCGGCACCGACCAGATCCCGCCGATCCTGCTGCGGGCCGGGCGGGTCCTCGGCGCCAAGGGCGTCTCCGCCTACCGGCACGTGGTGCTGCCGGCGTCGCTGCCCGGGTTCGTCGGCGGCCTCAAGCAGGGCTGGGCGTTCTGCTGGCGCAGCCTCATGGCCGGCGAGATCATCACCACCGTGGCCGGCAAGCCCTCGATCGGCGGCCTGCTGCAGACCAACCGCCAGCTCAGCCATGCGGATGGCGTCATGGCGATCATGCTGGTGATCCTGTTCACCGGCATCGTCGTCGACGCCCTGGTGTTCAACACGCTCGAGCGGGCCGTCCGCCGCCGGTGGGGGCTGCTCGACCCGGCGTAAGGCGGCGTAATAACCCTATGGTCTGACGCATGGCTGACGATGCTGCGCGCGTGTCCGAACGCCTCGACCAGCTGCTCGACGAGCTCGATCCGGCGACCGCCGACCCGGTGACGTTCCGGCGCCGCCAGTACGAGCTGGGGCTGGCCTGGCTCCACTTCCCCCAGGGGTCGGGCGGGCTCGGGGTGGCGCCCTCGCTGCAGCGCACGGTCGACGACCGGCTGCGCGCGGCCGGCGCCAAGCAGCCGAGCACCCGCGAGTTCTTCGGGCTGACGATGGCCGGCCCGACCATCGTCACCCACGGCGATGCGGCCATGCGCGACCGGCTGCTGCCCCGCATGTTCACGGGCGAGGACGCCTGGTGCCAGCTGTTCTCCGAGCCCGGCGCCGGGTCGGACCTGGCCGGGCTGAGCACCCGGGCCGTGCGCGACGGCGACGAGTGGGTCGTCTCGGGCCAGAAGGTGTGGAACACGTTCGCCCAGGTCGCGGACCGGGGCATGCTCGTCGCCCGCACCGACCCCGAGGCGCCCAAGCACAAGGGCATGACCTACTTCGCCCTCGACATGCACGCCCCCGGTGTCGACGCGCGACCGCTGCGCCAGATCACCGGCGAGGCCGAGTTCAACGAGGTCTACATGACCGACGTGCGGGTGCCCGACCGCGACCGCATCGGCGAGGTCGGCGAGGGCTGGCGGGTGGCGATGACCACGCTCATGAACGAGCGGACGACGATCGGCGGCGGCCAGGGTCCGCCCGGCAAGGGCTCGGGCGCGATCGCCGAGGCCCTGCGCATCTGGCGGGAGGAGGCCATCGACCGCACGCCCGCCAAGCGCGACGCCCTGGTCCGGGCGTGGATCGATGCCGAGGTGCTGCGGCTCACCAACATCCGCGCCAGCCAGAACCGCCGGGCCGGCAACCCCGGTCCCGAGGGGTCGATCGCCAAGCTGTCGTTCGCCGAGATCAACATGCACATCTACGAGCTGTGCGTGGACCTGCTCGGCGCGGCCGCCCTCGTCGACTACGACTACGAGATGCGCCGGTCCGAGTCGCTCGGGCTGGTCGGCCCGCCGGGGTCGGCCCGCAAGATGTTCCTGCGGGCGCGGGCCAACTCGATCGAGGGTGGCACGTCCGAGATCCAGCGGAACATCCTGGGCGAGCGCGTGCTCGGGCTGCCCGGCGAGCCCCGGGTCGACAAGGACGTCCCCTGGTCGCAGGTGCCCCGTAGCTGACCGGGCCCGCCCGGTCGGCGGCGGGGCTACCAGGTGTCGACGAACGGCCGCTTCTTGCCGGTGCGCGGCGGCGGGGGTGGCGCGGCGGCGAACGCCCGCACGATCCACCGGCGGGAGTCGGCCGGGTCGATCACGTCGTCGATCTCGAACAGGCTGGCGGCCTGGAGTGCCTTCCCGTGCTCGTAGGCGGCGGCGACCATCTGTTCGAAGGCTTGCTCGCGCTCGGCGGGGTCGTCGATGGCCTCGAGCTCACGGCGGTAACCCAGCCGCACCGCGCCCTCCAGCCCCATGCCGCCCACCTCGCCGGTCGGCCAGGCGACGCAGAACAGCGGGGCCTTGAAGCTGCCGCCCGCCATCGTCTGCGCGCCGAGCCCGTAGCCCTTGCGCAGCACGATCGTGCCGAACGGCACCGACAGGCTCGCCCCGGTCACGAACAGCCGGCTGACGTGGCGGACCAGCGCGGTGCGCTCGGCGTCGGGCCCGACCATGATGCCCGGGGTGTCGCACAGGAACAGCAGCGGCAGGTCGAACGCGTCGCACAGCTGCATGAACCGGGCCGCCTTGTCCGCGCCGTCGGCGTCGATGGCCCCGGCGAGGTGGGTCGGGTTGTTGGCGACGATGCCGAGCGGGCGGCCCTCGACCCGGGCCAGCGCGGTCACCATGCCCCGGCCGAACGCGGGCCGTAGCTCGAGGACCGACCCCGTGTCGGCCAGACCCTCGACGACCGTGCGCACGTCGTAGACCTGGCGGCGGTTCTCGGGGATCAGCGTGCGCAGCGCGGCGGGGTCGCCGTAGTCCCAGTCGTCGGCCGGCCCGGCGAAGTAGGACAGGTACCGGCGCGCCGCCGCGACCGCCCCGGCCTCGTCGGCCACGGCCACGTCGACGACACCGTTGCGCACCTGGACGTCCATCGGGCCCACGTCCTCGGGAGCGAACACGCCGAGGCCCCCGCCCTCGATCATCGCCGGACCGCCCATGCCGATGTTCGTCCCCTCGGTGGCGATGATCACGTCGCAGCAGCCGAGGATCGCCGCGTTGCCGGCGAAGCACCGGCCCGAGGCGATGCCGACCAGCGGGACCAGCCCGCTGAGGCCGCCCCACAGCTGGAACGCCGGGACGTCCAGGCCCGACGCGCCCACGCCGTCGGTGTCGCCCGGCCGCCCGCCCCCGCCCTCGGCGAAGAACACGACCGGCAGGCGCTGGCGGGCGATCACGTCGAAGAGCCGGTCCTTCTTGCGGTGGTTCTGCAGGCCCTGGGTGCCGGCGAGCACCGTGTAGTCGTAGGACAGGACCGCGGTCGGCCGGCCGTCGACCGTGCCGACGCCGGCCACCAGGCCGTCGGCCGGCGTGCGCGCGATCAACTCGGCGACCGGCCGGCGGCGCCGCTGGGCGGCGATGACCAGCGGGCCGTACTCCACGAAGCTGCCCGGGTCGCACAGGTCCTCGACGTTCTCGCGGGCCGTGCGCTCGCCCGTGCGGCGGCGGCGCTCGACGGCCTCCGGCCGGGCGGCGTCGAGCCCGACCCGGTGCCGCTCGAGCACCTCCGCCAGGTCGGCCCGCACCCCGTCCCCCGCCGGCGCCTCGGATGCGGGTGGCCGGTCAGTGGCGTCCACCTCGGACGTTGCGGCGGGCGCCGCGGCGATCACGGCGAGCAGGTCGCCACGCTGGACCGAGTCGCCGGTTGCCACGGCGACCGAGCCGACGACGCCGGCGTCGCCGGCCTCGACGACGTGCTCCATCTTCATCGACTCGATGACGACCACCGGGCTCGACACGCCGACGGCCTGGCCGACGCACGCGGCGACGCGCACGACCGTTCCCTGCAGCGGCGACCGGACGTCGGTCATGCCGACTGTCTAGCGCGTGGCACGTCTCGGTCCGGCAGTGACGGCCCAATGCTGCGACCAGGCCAAACCGAGTTTGTTATTGACGTCAGGGTCAGCATATGCTCCCATTTCTCGTGCGGTGGCAGCTGGGGAGAGACCATGAGGGGAACGCGACGCCTTCGTCCGGCACGTGCCGGCATCGGTGTGGTAGCAGCGCTGCTGGGGGCGCTGCTACCCGGGTGCGACTGGCCCGACGGCACGCGGTACGTCGACACGGTCTTCGCCAACGTGGAGGTGACGCACGACGTCGTCTACCGGCACACGACGACTTACGAGGGCCAGCCCATCGACCTGAAGCTGGACGTCTACCAGCCCCGGGGCGACGCGGCCGCCAAGCGCCCGGCGGTCATGTGGATGTTCGGCGGCGCCTGGATCACCGGCGACAAGTCGCAGATGGCCGGGTACGCGACCGACTCGGCCGAGCGCGGCTACGTGGGCGTCAGCATCGACTACCGCATCCGGCCCAACGCCG
>JBKPAS010000034.1:0-7357 GCA_046744265.1 Actinomycetota bacterium | reverse complement strand
CGTCGGCCAGCGCGTCGAGCGCCGCGGCGTCGTCGCGGGCCAGGGCGTCGACGATGCGGTCGCGCAGCGGGCCAGTCGGCGGGACTGACGGCGGGGCTGCCGGCGACGGGGGACGGGCGAACCGAGCGTCGAAGAGGGCGTCGAACACGGCGAGGTCCTCGCGCCGGGTGACCAGGGTCGCCCGGAGCGCGTGGCGGACCTCCTCGCGTGCCGTGAGGTCCACGTGACCCAGGGCGGACACGGCGTCGAGGTGGGACGCCATCCCGACCGGCGCCCGGGCCCGGCGTAGGTCTCCGACCAGGGCACGGACCCGAGCGAGCACCCCGTCGGCGACCGCTCCGGGCGCCCCGGCCTCGCTCATCGGCGGGCGAGGCGCTCGCTGATGCGGTCGGCGGTGGCCAGCAGCTCGGGCAGGAACCGGTCGCGCATGGTCGAGAGCGTGACCCGGCCGGCGTGGCCCGAGATGTTGATGGCGGCCACCGCCCGCCGCCGAGCGTCGCGCAGCGGGGCGGCGACGGACCGCACCCCGTCCTCGAGCTCCTGGTCGACCAGCGCCCAGCCCTGGCGCCGGATCCGGTCGAGCTCGGCCCGCAGCGCCGTGGGGTCGGTGACCGTGCGGCCGGTGAGCGCCGGCAGGCGACCGCCGTCGGCACCGTGGCCGTCGAGACGGTCGAGACCGTCGAGATGGGCGGCGAGCTGCTCCGCCGGCAGCTCGGCGAGCAGCACCCGACCCATCGACGTCGCGTAGGCCGGAAGGCGGGAACCCAGCCCGAGCGAGATCGTCATGATCCGCTTGGTCGGCACCCGCACGACGTAGACGATCTCGGTGCCGTCGAGCACCGCCGCCGAGCACGACTCGTGCGTGCGCTCGACCAGCGATTCCATCTCGGCCTGGGCGATCGAGGCGAGATCCAGCGACGACAGGTAGGCGTAGCCGATGTCGAGGACCTTCGGCGTGAGCGCGAACCGCTTGCCGTCGAACCGGGCGTAGCCCAGCTGCTGCAGCGTGAACAGGAGGCGCCGCGCCGTGGCCCGGGTCAGCCCCGCTTCACGGGCCACCTCGGCGAGCGTCATCGACGGCCGCTCGCGCGAGAACGCCTGGATCACCGCCAGGCCCCGCTCGAGCGACTGCACGTACTCGGCGGCCCGTGGCGTCGAGCCAGGCGACCCATCGGTCGACACGGACTCCTCCATTGACACGGGGACGTCCTTCCTTCACGATGTGTTCGTAAAGCGCACGATAGTTCGCATATCGAACACACGCAAGCCAACCAAGCCGAACAAGAGGGGGAGAGCAGTGCCGGAGTACACGACACGGTTCGGGTCGCTGCTCGACTACGACAAGGGCGGGGTCGAGGCGATCGACGACGACCCGAAGCACTACGCCTTCTCGAACGTCTTCGAGGTGGCGTCCGGGGCGAGGCCCTGGGAGATGGTCGTCGTCGCCCGCAACCAGCAGTACGTGCTCGAGGCGGTCCGGGCCGAGGGCACGTCCGAGTGGCGCACCGCGGCGCACGACGAGTTCGCCCTGGTCATGGACGGCACCGTCGAGGTCGACCTCGTCGCCCTCGACGAGCCCGCAGCGGCCCCCGACTCCGAGGGATCGGTCCGGCTCGACGGCGAGCCCCGCGGCCGGCCGATGGGCCGCATCGTCTGCCGCCGGGGCCACATGGCCCTGCTACCGGCGAACGCCGCCTACCGCATGCGCGCCGAGACCGACAACCCCGGCGTCGTGCTGCTCCAGACCGTCCACGGCCCCGACTCGCGCGAGCGCTGGGCCGAGATCTGCCAGACCGCCTGACGACCAAGGACCCGACATGACCGACACCACGACAGCCCCGGTCCACACGGGAGACGTCAACGAGCACGGCTACCCGACGTTCCAGCTGGGCGAGTTCACGTTCCGCCGCGACGAGTACTTCGCCCACGTCTCGTGGCCGACCGGTGGCCACACCATGTCGATCGACGACTTCCTGCGGGCGATGCAGCGCGACGTGGCGTGGAACTTCTTCTACGGCACCGTCAACTTCGACCACGTCATCGGCACGATCAACCACTACGGGAACGTCGACCTGTTCGCCGGCACGTTCAACGACGCCTACCGCAAGGCCGAGCTCGACCACCTCGACAACTTCCCGCACGAGCAGATCATGGCCACGTTCAAGGCCATGCTCGACGCCTGGACGAACGAGGGCTTCGACCCGTTCGCCGCGCCCGAGGAGACCGGCACGGCGTGGGGCGACAAGGCCGGCAGCAACACCGACGCGGTGACCCGCCGGCGGGTGGCGGCGACGCGCATGGTTGGCGTCCCCGGCGACGAGCCCCTGCGCAGCGACGAGACCGGCCACCCGATCAACCGCATGTTCGCCGACGTTGCCCAGGACGAGCCCGAGGTCCACCCCGAGCCCGGCTTCGAGGACCAGGTGTGCGCGTTCAACCTGTTCGCCTACCTGTCCCGGTCGACCGTGACCTGGAACCCGTCGGTCGTCTCGGTCTGCAAGGACAGCCTCTACTGCCCGACCACCGAGGAGTACATCCTGCCGATCATCCACGGCAACGACCGGGTCGAGTGGTTCGTCCAGCTGTCCGACCAGATCGAGTGGGAGGTGGCCGACAAGGTCACCGGGGCGTTGCGGGCCAGGGTGGTCATGAAGCCGGGCGACGTGGCAGCGATGCCGGCCGACATCCGCCACCAGGGCTTCGCCCCCAAGCGGTCGATGCTGCTGGTCTGGGAGAACCCCTCGCCCGAGCTGCCCGAACTCATCGCCACCGGGCGGGCGCCGACCTACCCGGTCGACCTCTGAGGACGAGACAGAGCCGTGCCCGGGCCGCCCCTCCAGACGAAGCTCCAGACGACGCTCCAGGCCAAGCTGTTCATCGGCGGCGAGTTCGTCGATGCCGCCGAGGGCGGCACCGTCGACGTCCTCGACCCCCACGACTGCTCGGTGATCGCTCCGGTGGCCGAGGCGCGGGCGGCCGACGTCGACCGGGCCGTGGCCGCGGCCGCCGCGGCGTTCCCGGCCTGGGCGTCCACCCCCGCCGCCGAGCGGGGCCGGCTGCTACTGCGGCTGGCCGACCTCATCGAGGACCACGGCGACGAGCTGGCCCGGCTCGAGAGCCACGACACGGGTCACCCCCTGCGGGACTCGACCCGGCTCGACGTGCCCCGCACGGCCGCCACGTTCCGGTACTTCGGGGGGATCGCCGACAAGGTCGAGGGCTCGGTCGTGCCGGCCGAGCGGGGTTTCCTCAACTACGTCGAGCGCGAGCCCCTCGGTGTGGTCGGGCAGATCGTGCCGTGGAACTTCCCGCTCATGTTCTGCAGCTGGAAGATGGGCCCCGCCCTGGCCGCCGGCAACACGGTCGTGCTCAAGCCCAGCGAGCTGACTCCGCTCAGCTCGCTGCGCTTGGCCGAGCTGATGGTCGAGGTCGGCCTGCCCCCCGGCGTCGTCAACATGGTGCCCGGCTACGGCGCCACCGCCGGCCAGCACCTCGCCGAACACCCTGGGGTGGCCAAGGTCGCCTTCACCGGCTCGACCGCCGTGGGCCGGCGCATCGTCGAGGCCTCGGCCGGCAACCTCAAGCGGGTCCAGCTCGAGCTGGGCGGCAAGGGCGCCAACGTCGTGTTCGCCGACGCCGACCTCGACGCCGCCCGCAACGGGTCGGCCTACGCGATCTTCCACAATCAGGGACAGGCCTGCATCGCCGGCAGCCGGCTGATCGTGCACGAGGACGTGGCCGACGAGTTCCTGGACGGGTTCGTCGAGCTGGCGCGGTCGATCCGCCTCGGCCAGCCGCTCGACCCGGCCACCGAGATGGGTCCGCTCACCTCGCCGATGCACCGCGACCGGGTGCTCGGCTACGTGAAGGTGGCCCTCGACGAGGGGGGCGAGGTGCTGACCGGGGGACGGGAGCCCGGCGACCCGGCGCTGGCGAACGGATGCTACGTCGAGCCCACGGTCGTGCGGGCCGAGTCGACCTCCCGCGTGTGCCAGGAGGAGGTGTTCGGCCCGTTCGTCACGGTGACCACCTTCCGCACCGACGAGGAGGCGATCGCCCTGGCCAACGGCACCGACTACGGGCTCGGGGCCGGGCTGTGGACCCGCGACCTGTCCCGCGCCCACCGCATGGCACGGGCCTTCCGCGCCGGGATGGTGTGGGTCAACAGCTACAAGCGGGTCGGTCCCGGGTCGCCGTTCGGGGGCGTCGGCATGTCGGGCTACGGGCGCGAGATGGGCTTCGAGGCGATGCACGAGAACACCGAGGCCAAGTCGGTGTGGGTCAACGTCGACGCCGAGCTGCCGATCTGGTACCGCCGTCCGGCGGGGGGCTGAGCGTGGCCGAGATCACCACGCTCGCCTCGGCGGTGCGGGCGCACGTCCACGACGGCGACGTCGTCGCGCTCGAGGGCTTCACCCACCTGATCCCGTTCGCGGCCGGGCACGAGATCATGCGGCAGGGCCGGCGCGACCTCACCCTCGTCCGGCTCACGCCCGACGTGCTCTACGACCAGATGATCGGCATGGGCGTGGCCCGCAAGCTGGTGTTCTCGTGGGGCGGCAACCCCGGGGTGGGGTCGCTGCACCGCTTCCGCGACGCCGTCGAGCACGGCTGGCCCCGCCCGCTCGAGATCGAGGAGCACAGCCACGCCGGCATGGCCAACCGCTACGTCGCCGGGGCCTCGGGCCTGCCGTTCGCCGTGCTGCGGGGGTATGCCGGGACCGACCTGGCGGCCGTGACGGCCAACGTCGCCACCGTGACCTGTCCGTTCACCGGCGAGCAGCTCACCGCGGTGGCGGCGCTGCGGCCCGACGTCGCTTTCGTCCACGCCCAGCGGGCGGACCGGGCCGGGAACGTCCAGCTGTGGGGCATCACCGGTGTGCAGCGCGAGGCGGTGCTGGCGGCCGCCCGGTCGATCGTGACGGTCGAGGAGGTGGTCGACGAGCTGGTGCCCCGGGCCGGGGCCGTCGTCCTGCCGTCGTGGGTGGTGGACGCGGTGGCGGAGGTGCCCGGCGGCGCCCACCCCAGCTACGCCGACGGCTACTCCACCCGCGACAACGGGTTCTATGCCGGCTGGGACACGATCAGCCGGGACCGCGAGGCCTTCGTGTCGTGGATGCGCACGCACGTGCTCGACCTCGTCCCGACCGCCTGAGACCGCCCGAGGGGGAGCCATGACGATCACGACGCAGACGATGACCGATGAGCAGCGCAAGTCGGTGGCGCTGGAGTACCTCAAGGCGTTCGACAACGGGGGCACCACGTCGAACGGCGGCAGCATCCTCGACCTGTTCGCGGACGACGCGCAGGTGTACTTCCCCAAGTGGGGACTGGCGACGGGCAAGGACCAGATCGGCCGGCTCTTCGGCGACGTCGGTGGGACGCTCAAGGGGATCGTCCACCACTACGCCGAGTTCAACTGGGTCTTCTCGGGCAGCGACGTCGTGGTGTGCGAGGGCACGAGCCATGGCGAGCACCAGGACGGGCCCTGGCGCGCCGGGGTGCCGGACTGGGGCGCCGGCCGCTGGTGCGACGTGTTCGAGATCCGCGACTTCCTGATCCAGCGGGTCTTCATCTACCTCGACCCCGACTACGCGGGGAAGGACACGGCCCGGTACCCGTGGCTGGCCGGTGTTGCGGGCGTGGGGAACGGCGGCGGGGCGTGAGCGGGGGCTGGACGGCCGACGAGATGATGACCGTCGCCGCCGCCCGGCACCTGCACGACGGCGAGGTGTGCTTCGTCGGTATCGGGCTGCCGTCCACGGCGGCGAACCTGGCGCGCCGAACGCACGCGCCGGGCCTGGTGCTCGTCTACGAGTCGGGCACGATCGGGGCGAAGCCGACGCGGCTGCCGCTGTCGATCGGCGACGGCGAGCTGGCCGAGACGGCCGACGCCGTCGTGTCGGTGCCCGAGATCTTCAACTACTGGCTGCAAGCGGGGCGCATCGACGTCGGCTTCCTCGGCGCCGCCCAGCTCGACCGCCGCGCCGACATCAACACCACCGTGATCGGCACGTACGACCGGCCGGCGGTGCGGCTGCCCGGCGCCGGTGGGGCGCCCGAGATCGCGGCGTCCGCTCGCCGGGTGGTGGTCGTGGTGCGCCAGTCGCCCCGCACGTTCGTGGACCGGCTCGCCTTCCGGACGTCGCTCGGTGACCGGGTCGCGACCGTGATCACGGACCTGGGCGTGCTGACCCGAGACTCCGGGTCGGGCGAGCTCGTCCTCACCGGGCTGCACCCTGGAGCGACCGTCGAGGCCGCCCGCGCCGCCACGGGCTGGCCGCTGCGAGTCGCCACCGACCTCGGGACGACCGAGCCGCCGACCCCCGACGAGCTGGCCGTCCTCCGGGACCTGACCGCCACCCAGGAGGCCGCCGCATGAACCACCGTCGCCCACTCGACCCCCGCTCACGGGTCCTGTCGCCGCTGGTGCCGGCCGGCCGCTCGCTCCGCCCTACCGCTCGGGGGCCCATGGTGCCCGCCTGCGGCCGGGTCGAGGTCGTCCGATGAGGCCGTTCGTGCACGAGGCGTTGCCCGGGCGGGTGGTGTTCGGGGCCGGGGCGGTGGACCGGGTCGCCGGTGAGACCGCTGGGCTGGGCGCCGAGCGGGTCCTCGTGATCGCGGGCGGATCGGGCAAGGCGGCGGGCCAGCGCGTCGAGGACGGGCTCGGCTGGCGCGCCGTGGGCTCGTTCGGCGAAGTGCGGCAGCACGTGCCCGAGGACCTGGCCGCCGCGGCCCGGGCGGCGGCGCGCGACGCCGGGGCGGACGCCGTCGTGGCGGTGGGCGGCGGCTCGGCGATCGGGCTGGCGAAGGCCGTCGCCGTCGAAACCTCCGCCCCGATCGTGGCGGTGCCGACCACGTACTCGGGCTCGGAGTGCACCCCGATCTACGGCATCACCGGCGCCCACAAGCGCACGGAGCGGGACCTGCGGGCGCTGCCCCGGGTCATCGTGTACGACCCGGAGCTGACGGTCGGCCTGCCGGCGGACGTCACCGCATCGAGCGGGTTCAATGCCCTGGCGCACGCGGTCGAGGCGCTCTACGCGCCGGGCGGGAACCCGGTCGTCGCCGTCGGTGCGGCCGAGGCCGTCCGGATTTTGGCCGGGGCGCTGCCGGCCGCCGTTGCCGACCCCGGCGACCTCGACGCCCGGGGACGGGCCCTCTACGGCGCCTACCTGGCCGGCTCGGCACTCGCCGTCGCCGGCACGGCGCTGCATCACAAGCTGTGCCACCTGCTCGGCGGCACGTTCGGGTTGGATCACGCCGCCACCAACGCCGTCGTGCTGCCGCACGTGGCCGCCTTCAACGCACCGGCGGCGCCCGAGGCTCTGGCGCGGGTGGCGGCGGCGCTCAGCGC
>JBKPAS010000100.1:0-13245 GCA_046744265.1 Actinomycetota bacterium | reverse complement strand
GCCCTGCAGGTCCTCGAGGAACGACGCGAACCGGGCGAACGCCTCGGCGGCGACCGCCCCGGCCTCGGCCAGCCGCGCCCGCCGGGCATCGCCGTTGACCTCGGCCGGCACCAGGTCGCGGGCGTACGTCACGCCCGCCCGGCACTGGCCCAGCGCCCGGGCCACGAACAGGGGCGGCACCAGCCCCGGGTCGAGGTTGGCCCGGCCGGCGTCGAGCAGCGCGGGTACCGCCAGCAGCCGGGCCTCGGCCGCGTCGACCAGCCCGGCGCCGACCTCGTCCCGCCGCAGGAACAGGCTGAACACGCCCATCAGCGCGGGGGACAGGTAGTGGTCGGGGTTGCGCCGCCACACCTGCCAGTCACGCAGCGCCCGCCGCCCCCGCAGCACGGCCACGGCCAGGTCGCGGTCGATGCGCTCGTCGCCGGTCAGCGCGGCGTCGCCGAAGGCCGAGAAGCGGTCGAGCCAGTGGTCCTCGCGTGCCTCGAGCGCCGCGATGCCGGCGGCGGACAGGTCGGGCGACCGCTCGTCGAGCCCGTCCCACCCGTGGAACGTGGCGAGCGAGGGCGCGTCGGCGAACATCTCGCTCAGGTAGGCGATGACCGTGGCGTCGAAGTCGTCACCCCCCGGGTCGGCGGGCGAGCCATCGCCGGTGGTGTCGGGCTCCATGCCGCGGAGTGTTGCACACCGCCCGCGGCCAGCAGCAGCGGGGGAGAACCGCCTGACGGCGGACCGCCGCGCCTACATTTGGGGGCGGTACTCGATGGACGACAGACCCCGAAATCTCCGGGCCATGCTCTCCGACGTCAAGGACCTGTCGGAGCTCATGGTCGATCTCGCCTACGCCGCTTTGTACTTCGGCGATCCCGACATGGCCGAGGAGGTGGGCGAGCTCGAGGAACGCATGGACGCACTGGTCCACGACATGCGCTCGGTGTCGGTGCTGGCGGCCCGCAACCCCCGCGACGCCGATGCCATGGCGTCGGTCCTGCAGGTCATCTCGGCGATCGAGCGCGTCGGGCAGGCGGCCACCGACATCGCCCGCATCGTCACGCACCGCCTCGGCATCCCCCGCGAGCTGGTCGCCGACCTGTCGCAGGCCGAGGAGGTGTCCCACCGCGTGCTGGTGCGCGAGGGCTCGCACCTGGCCCGCCGCCCGCTCGCCGACCTCGAGCTGCCGGTGCAGACCGGCATGCGCATCGTGGCGATCCGCCGCGACCGCGAGTGGATGACCGACGTCGAGGGTGAGGACATCCTCGTGCCCGGCGACGTGCTGTTCCTGCGGGGCTCCCCGGCCGGCATCCCCCGCCTGCGCGAGCTGGCCGCCGCCCCCCGGTGGGAGCCCCCCCAGACGCCCGAGGCCGAGCTCGGCCGCCTCACCGACCTCGATCGGGCCATCGACCTGCTGGTCGAGATGAAGAACATCTCCGAGGCGGCGGTCGGCCTCGCCTACTCGGCGCTGGTGCTGCGCGACTTGGGCCTGGCCGCCGAGGTGCGCCACCTGGAGGACCGGCTCGACGAGATGAAGGACAGCCTCGAGCTGTGGGTGCTGCGCGCCGCCACCACCAACGTCGACCCGTCACCGCTCCGGGGCCTGCTGCGCCTGTCCCAGGCGGCCGAGGACCTCGGCGACGCCGCCCAGCAGATGGTGTGGCTGATCGAGAAGGGCGAGCACGTCCACCCGATCCTGCGGATCGCGCTGGGTGAGAGCGACGAGGTCGTTGTCCGCGTGCCGGTGGGCACCGGCTCGCCGGCCGACGGCGCCCGCCTGGCGGAGATGCAGTTCGACGTTGACCCCGGCTTCCACGTACTGGCCGTGCGCCGCGGCGGCCGCTACCTGTACCGGCCGCGGGGGCACGTCGAGCTGCGGGCGGGCGACGAGCTGATCGCCAGCGGGCCCGACGAGGGCCACCCGCTGCTGGCCATGCGCCTGGGCTGGCGCCTGGAGGAGGACGAGGAGACCGGCCAGGAGCGGCTCGAGCCGCTCGGCCGCCTCACCAACACGGGCCGCTGACGGACGACTACCCGTCGGTGCCCTCGGCCCGCCCCTCGTAGGGCGGGACCGGCTGCACCGGCGGGCGCACGGTGATCGGCGGCGAGGGAACGCCCGGCACCGCCGCCACCTCGCGGTCGCCGTCGCGGTCGGACGACCCGTTGGGCCCCGGCCCGCCGCTGCTGAGCAGCTCGGTGATGGCAGTGAGCCCCCCGGCCAGGCCCGAGATCTCGGTCGGCACGATGATCTTGGTCGCCCTGCCGTCGGCCATCGCAGCCAGCGCCTCGAGGTACTTGATCGTCAGGAGCGACGTGTCGGGGTTCGACGACTGGATGGCGTCGTAGACCGAGTGGATGGCCTGGGCCTCGCCCTGCGCCACCGTCTCCTGCCGGAACCGCTCGGCCTCGGCGACCCGCTGGACGGCCTCGGCCTCGCCCTCGGCCCGCAGGATGCGCTGCTGCTTGTCGCCCTCGGCCCGCAGCACCGACGCCTGCCGGTCGCCCTCGGCCCGGGTGACGGCGGCCTGCCGCTCGCCGTCGGCCTGCGTGACCGTGGCCCGCCGGGTCCGCTCGGCCTTCATCTGCTCGTGCATCGCAGCCATCACGTCGGGCGGGGGGTCGATGCGCTGGATCTCGACCCGGCCGACCCGCACGCCCCACTTGTCGGTCGCGTCGTCGAGGATCTCGCGCAGCTCGGTGTTGATCTTGTCTCGGGACGTGAGCGCCTCGTCGAGCTGCATGTCGCCGATGACGGTCCGCAGGTTGGTCTGCGCCAGCTTGGTCACCGCCATCATGAAGTTGGCGACGTTGTAGACCAGCCGCTGGGGGTCGGTCGGCTCGTAGTAGATGACCGCGTCGACCGAGACCACCACGTTGTCGGCCGTGATGACCTCCTGGGGAGGCACGTCGACGACCTGCTCGCGCATGTCGACCAGCCGCATGGTCTGGAAGAACGGCACGATCATGCGCAGGCCCGGGTCGACGGTCTGCTTGTACTTGCCGAGCTGCTCGACGATGCCCCGCTGGTACGGCCTGACGATGCGAACCGCGGCCGTGATATAGAAGACCAGGAAGATCGCGATGATGACGAGGACGATGACTCCTGTCACGGCAGGGCTCCTTTGTTAGATCCCTGTGATTATCGCGCTCCGTCGCCGGATGAGAGCGTTCCGAGCGGAGATACGACCACTCTCGTCCCCCGGACGTCCGCGACCCGCACGTGCGCGCCGGTGGGGATCGGGCTGCCGTCGGTCGATTCCGCCCGCCACTCCTCGCGGCCGATGCGCACCATGCCGAGGCCGACGTCGCCGCTACCCGGGATGTCGGCGAGCACCGTGGCGTCCTGACCGACGAGGCGGCGGGAGCCGATGCCGGCGTCGTGGCCCTGGAGGTCGAGCCGCCGCGCCAGGGGCCGCAGGGCCAGGAACGTCGCGAGCGACCCGGCGACAAAGACGGCCCACTGGAGCCCGAGGCTGAGGTCGAGCAAGGCGAAGAGCGCCGCGAGTAGCGACCCGAGCGCGAATGGCAGGAGGAAGAACATGACCGGCGTGGCGATCTCGCCGAGAGCGAAGAACAGCGCTCCCAGGAGCCAAACCCACAACCAACTATCGGGGTCGTTCATCGTTCCTTCCGCCTCGTTCGAGAGCCGAAGCGCCACCACCCTCACCGGCAAGGCTACCCGAGTGAACGCGCCTGCGACCGGGGTCGGAGCTGCGAAATTTCGGCCGTCGGCCCCGTCACATCGGGGCCGTCCCCGGCTTCCCGGGGTCCGCGTCGCGAAACGCACCGATAGCGTTTCGTGGCGATGGCCGACGACCGACTCTGCCTGCTGTCCGTCCATGCTCATCCCGACGACGAGGCCTCGAAGGGCGCGGCGACCGTGGCCCGTTACCACGCCGACGGCGTGCGGACCGTGCTCGTCACGTGCACCGGCGGCGAGGCCGGCGACATCCTCAACCCGGCGATGGACCGGCCCGACGTCAAGGCCGACCTGCCGGCCATACGGCGCCGCGAGCTGGCCCGTGCCGCCGAGATCATCGGCTACGACACGGTCGAGCTGCTCGGCTACCGCGACTCGGGCATGCCCGAGACGCCGGCCAACTCCGCCCCTGACGCCTTCGCCAACGCGCCGCTGGACGAGGCTGTCGAGCGGCTGGTGGCAGTGATCAGGCGCGACCGGCCGCAGGTCGTCGTGACCTATCCCGACGAGCAGCGGTTCTATCCCCACCCCGACCACATTCGGGTCCACGACATCTCGCTGATCGCCTTCGACCGGGCCGGCGACCCCTCCGCGTTCCTGGACGCGGGCGAGCCGTGGCAGCCGCTCAAGCTCTACTACTCGGTCTGGTCGCGGCGGCGGGCCGAGCTGGCCCACAAGCGGTTCGCCGAGCTGGGGCTCGAGTCGCCGTACAGCGACGAGTGGTTCCAGCGGCCGTCGCAGGAGGACCGCATCACCACCACCGTCGACGTCACCGGTTTCGTGGAGGCCCGGCTCGACGGGCTGCTGGCGCACGAGACGCAGATCGACCCGGCGTCGCCGTTCTGGTTCGGCCTGCCCCGGGAAGAGGAGCTGACCCTCTACCCCTACGAGGACTACATCCTCGCCCGCAGCCTCGTCGCCACCGAGCCGCCGGAGACCGACCTGTTCGCCGGCGTGCGGGGGGATGGTCCGTCTCCTTGACGTCGCCGGCCTCGTCGATGGTGCCGCCGAGCCGGCCGGCGTCCGACTGGCCCGCACCGCGGCAGGTGCCGAGCAGCTATCCGGGGGCGGCGCCCAACCACCACTACCTGCTGGTCGACGGACGAGTCGTCCCGCTCGCGGTGAGCCGGGCGGGCGGCGGCGGTCGCCTGACCGTCACGCTCGCGGACGGGACGCCGGTCGACGAGGTGCTGGCCGGCGTGGGGCTGCCGACGTTGGCGGAGCGGGTGCCGGTGCTGGCGTACGGCGCCAACCGCAGCCCCCACACGCTCGCGCTCAAGCTGGCCCACCACGGGTACGAGCCGCCCGGCGGTGCCGGCACGGTGGCGGTGCCGGTGCTGGCCGGGTCGCTGACCGGCCTCGACGTCGTCGCCGCCGGCCTGTCGTCACAGGGGTTCGTCTACGCCGACGTCACACCGTCGCCGGGGACGCGGATCTCGGTGCTGCTAACGCTGCTCGACCGCGAGCAGGCGGCGGCCGTCAACGCGTCGGAGGGCGTGGGGCGCGGCATGTACGACTGCGCGCTGGTTCCCGGGTTCGAGGTGGCGGGCAATGGGGGCGACGGTTCGGGCGATGGCGAGGGGGCCGGCCGGCTCGACGTCCTGGCGTATGCCGGCTGCCACCCGGTGTTCGTCTCGCCGTCGACGGGCACGCCGATCGCGTTCTCGGCGATCAGCGCCGTGGCCCGGCGGTTCCCCGCGTCCGAGCAGGTCGAGGTGATGGCCCACGTCCTGTGGACCACCGGGGTCGCGGGCGAGGTGGCCGGCGTGCTGGGGCTGGGCCGCGACGCACAGCCGGCCGAGGTCGCCCGCGAGCTGGCCCGGCTGCTCAGCGGGCAGTGGTGGTACGCGCACAACACGGGGGACGCGCGGATGGCGACCGCGGTCCGGGCCGAGGAGCTCGTGTGGCAGGCCCTGGGCCGCCACGCCGCCCCGCAGTCGACCGCGGCGCGGCTCGCCGCGGAGGGCGCGGTGCTCGACGCCGACGTCGTGTTCGCCGCCGGCCCCGAGCTGCGCCTCGGTGCCCAGGCCGGTGTCGTGCAGTGACTAGCGTCCCGCGTCGATGCCGAAGTTCCTGAGCGCCGAGTGGGTCGAGCGGCAGCGCGAGCTGCTGGCGGGGTTGCCGGCGCAGGACGAGGGCAGCGCCGAGGGCGCCGGGGGCGCCCAGGGCGACGTCACCGTGCGGGTCCAGCACCTCGTCACGGGCGGGCCCGACGGAGACGTGGCGTACCACATGGTGTTCGAGCACGGGCGGGTGGTCGACGGCGGGCACGGCACCGCCGCCGGCGCCGAGGTGGTGCTCACGACGGTGCACGCGGTCGCGGCCGAGATCGCCAGCGGTGACGTCGAGCCGAGCGTCGCCTTCATGCAGGGGCGGCTGAAGACCGAGGGCCCGACGTGCCGGCTGCTGCCCCTGCTCGCGTTGACGCAGACGCCCGCCTACCGGGCGGCCACCATCCAGCTCCGCTCCGAGACCACGTTTTGAGCGTCACGCCCCGCCGCTGCCGACGCGGGCGCGGATCTGGTCGACGAGGCGACTGAGCTGGTCGTGATGGGAGCCTCGCCAGTACACGTGCCCGCAGACGCGGCATCGGTGGAACTCGTCGACGTGTCGCCGGGTGAGCGGCTCGAGCCGGTCGTCGACCTCGGCCTTGGTGACGGCCGCCAGCTCGCCCCCGCACCGCAGGCACCGGCTGAAGGGCGCGAGCCGGTCGGCGAGATCGAGCCGGCACACAACTTCGACGACCTGGTCGACGGCAGGACCAGGGCGGACGAACAGGCCATGGGTCACACGCCGACGCTTGAGCAGCCCGCGGTCGCTGGTGAGGAGGATCCGACGCTCGGTCTCGCTGATCGCCGCCAGCGTCTCGTCGTCGAGGGCGTTCCCCCAGCTTGTGTCGAAGCCCACCAGCCGCAGGAGCCGGGCGAGCCGGCCGAGGTGGACGTCGACCACGAAGCGGGGATCGCGTAGCGGCCGGGGACGCAAGCGGTTGACCGGCCCGATGTCGATCGTCTCGAACACCGGGTAGACGGCGAGCCGATCCCCGGGTGCCGCTCGGTGGGCGAAGCCGACCGGTTCGCCGTTGACCAGGACGAGGTCGACCTCGGTGTGGGGAACGCCGAACGCCTCGATGACGTCCTTGACGGTCTGGTGGGACCTGAACGGGCGCCGCACCGACGTGCCCCGCAGCTCGGGCGGGACGAAGTCGTTGAGCTCCGCATACACCCGGACCTCCACGTCACCGACCAGGTCACCGGCCACACCCCGATGTTCCCATCGCCCGTGACCGCAGGCAGAGGCGCTGGGTCGTCAGGAGCGCTGGAGGTCGCGCAGCTCGCGGTAGCCGATGAGGTGGGCGCCGGCCCGGTCGAGCATGGTCCGCAGGGTGCGGTCGGTGACGACCAGGTCGTGGTCGTCGACACGGGCGGCCCAGTCGTCGGGCGTGAGTGCCCGCAGCTCGGGCGTGTCGATGGCCGGGTGGACGTAGAGCTCGGTCACGCCGGGCCTCAGGTCGTACACAGCCCGCTCGATCGTGCGCCGGCTGCCGACGCCGGGCACGGTGACCAGGTGGTCGGGGAACACGACGCCCTCCTCGGCGGCCAGCTTGCGGAACGGGAAGCCGATGGTCCGCTCGGTCGACGCCCCCGACAGCCTGACCGGCAGCCCGAAGTCGATCGCCAGGTCGACGTAGATGTCGAAGAACTCGGGCTTGAGCTGCAGGGTGCCGAGGTGGCTGTCGAGGTGGCTCACGTCGAAGCCCCAGAGGATCGCCCGCTCGACCTGCGCCCGCAGCTCGCGGCGGGCCTCGTCGAGGTCGGCGTGATCCCACAGGTCGCGCAGCGTGCGGGGGAACCCGCCGTCGCCATCGAGCAGCGACGGCGCCTGGGTGATCGGCCCCCACCGGTAGAGGTCGTACTCGGCGTTGAGCGTCAGGTGGACGCCGACGTCCTCGCCCCGGTAGCGGGCGGCGGCCTCGCGGGCCCACGGGCACGGGACCATGAGCGACGCGCTGGTCGCCAGCCCGTCGCGCACGGCCTCGTACACCCCGACGTTCGCCGCGTGGCTCGAGCCGAGGTCGTCGCAGTTGATGATCACCAGCCGGTCGTCCGGTGCATGACCCAGGCGTTGCGCGAGCGTGGCCATCACTGGTGAGGCTACCCGTGGGCACCCGCCGCACGATCGTGCCGATCGCCCTACCGCGAGCCGGCGGGCCCGGCTCGGGCGGGCGGGGGGCCGATGGCGACGTCCGCGCTGCCGCATGCGCCCCACAATCCCGCGCCGCCGGCCCGGGCGACCGCCTCGACCTGGTGGAACTCGATGCGGTGGGCGGTGTTGGGCGGGTAGTCCTTGGCCTCGGCGTAGCCGCCCTCGACCTGGGCCAGGTTGACGAACAGGCCGTCGCCGGCCCGGTACACGTAGGCCAGCAGGCGGTCGTAGACGTCGCGGGCCTCGACGTCGCGCACGAGCCGCAGCTGGGTGCCAGCCGGCGTGAGCTGCTTCAGGTGCTGCGACGCCTCGGCGCCGTAGCACTCGACGGGCCGGCCGGGCGCGACGGTCTCGGGTGTGTCGATGCCGATGAGGCGCACCGGCAGGCGGGTGCCGCCGATGTCGACGACGAGCGTGTCGCCGTCGACGACCCGGACGACGGTGGCCCGCCCCGCCGCACCGGAGCCGGCGCGGTCGTGCCGGGCGCCCGGCGAACCGAGGACGAACCAGGCACCGACGGCGACGACCGCCAGCACCAGGGCGAGCAGGAGCGCGCGCCACGAAGGTGACGGGGACATGTGTCCTCCCCGAACGAGCAGGGGTTCAACCGGCGGCCCGGCGTGGGGCCGCGAGGCGCTCGTGGCGCGAGGGGAGGCGCCGGTGGGTCAGACGCGCTCGATGATGGTGCCGGTTCCCAGGCCGCCGCCGCAGCACATGGTGACGAGCGCGGTCGACTGGTCGGTGCGCTCGAGCTCGTGGAGGGCCTTGGTCAACAGGATGGCCCCGGTGCCCCCGAGGGGGTGGCCGAGGGCGATCGCCCCGCCGTTGGGGTTTGTGCGGTCGAGGTCGGCGCCCAGCTCGCGCTGCCACGCCAGCACCACCGAGGCGAAGGCCTCGTTGATCTCGACCACGTCGATGTCGGACAGCGCCATGCCCGTGCGCCCGAGCAGGCGCTGGGTGGCGTCGATCGGGCCCGTGAGCATGAGGACCGGGTCGACGCCGACGAGGCAGGTGTCGACGACCCGGGCCCGGGGCCGCAGCCCGAGCGCCGACGCCTTCTCGGCGGTCATGAGGAGGACGGCGGCGGAACCGTCGCTGATCTGGGACGACGACCCGGCGGTGTGGACCCCGTCGGGCCGGGCCACGGGCTTGAGCCCGGCGAGCGCCTCGGCGGACGTCTCGCGGAGGCCCTCGTCGCGCTCGAGCCGGTGGGTCGTGCCGGTCGGCTTGCCCTCGTCGTCGAGGTCGGGGGCCTCGATGCCGACGATCTGCGTGTCGAACCGGCCCTCGGCCCAGGCCTGGGCGGCCCGCTGCTGTGACGCCAGGCCGAACTCGTCGGCGTCGGCCCGGGTGATGCCCCATTTGTCGGCGATGCGCTCGGCGCCCTCGAACTGGGACGTGAACTCGTACTGCGGGAAGTAGGTCTTGGGGATGGGCACGCCGAGGCCCAGCTTCTTCGACGAGTTGGACCCGATCGGGACGCGGGACATGAGCTCGACGCCACCGGCCACCGCGACGTCGACCACGCCGGAGGCGACCAGCCCGACGGCGAGGTTGGTGGCCTGCTGCGACGACCCGCACTGGCTGTCGACGGTGGTGTTGGGCGTGGTCATGGGCAGGCCGGCCGTGAGCCATGCGGTGCGGCCGATGTTGAACGACTGCTCGCCGACCTGGCTGACGCAGCCGGTGACGACCTGGCCGACCTCGGCCGGGTCGACGCCCGAGCGGTCGACGACCACGCGCAGCACGGTGGCGAGGAGGTCGGCCGGGTGGACCGACGAGAGGCCCCCGTTACGGCGCCCAACCGGCGTGCGGACAGCTTCGACGATCACGACTTCGGCCATGTCAGAAGGGTAGGTGCGAGGCGACCTGGTGTGCGAGAGCCGAGCTCACGTGAGCGTCAGGCGAGCTCAGGACGACGGAGGACCGGCTCGACGGTCAGTACCAGCGGCGGCCGGGTCGACCGCCGCTGCGGCTGCGAGCCGACCGGTCGAGCGCCTCGAGGACGAGGAGCAGCAGGGCGGCCCCGACGAAGGCGACCAGGATCGATGCGAGATAGGACCCGTCGAACGAGTCGAAGTCGTCGCCCATGGCGAGCCGGAACAGGGCGCCGCCGATCAGGGCGCCGATGATGCCGATGACGATGGTGCCCAGGCACCCCCGCTTGCGGGCGCCGGTGGCGGCACGGGCGAGCGCCCCTGCGATGAAGCCGACGACGATCCAGCCCAGGACGCTCATGCCCGCAGGGTACCCACGAGCCGCTTTCCCGCCGGGTCAGGCGGGTCCGCCGGCTCCGGCGGCTCCGGCGAGGTCAGACCCCCCGTCAGGCGGCGGTGCGGTGAGTGGCCCCGGGCTCTTCCGCACCCGCTGGTGGGTCCTGCGAGCGGGACCGGCGGCTGGCCTGCAGGGCAGCCCGGGCCCGGGCCAACCCCTCGCGGCCGACCCGGCGCGTGCGCTCGTCGAGCCGCCAGTCGGGCTGCGAGTCGAGGAGGATGAGCTGGTTGGGCCGGTTCGTCGTCTTCGTCATGCCCCCAGTATCGGCAGGGGGTGTGACAATCAAGCAGGGCCGAAAAGCACATTCAGGCGGGGGCCGACGCAGCGACGAGGGGCCACGGCCGCCCACGCTCCACGACCCCCGCCACCGACCGCGCACCGACGGCGTCCACGAACGACACGGCGTTCAGGCGGCTGGCCTCGATGGCACCGAGCACCGCCTCGAGCTCTTCCTTGGGGTTGCGCTCGCCGGAGCGGAACGCCTCGGCGAGCGAGCAGGCGTCGCCCAGCCACGGGGTATCGGTCATGCGGGGCAGTTTGGCCCAGGGACCGATCGGCTTTCCCCGCAGCCGCATCTCGTAGAGTCCCGCCCCATGGACGCCCGGAAGTGGCTCGGGCTCGAGCCCACCCACAACCCGATGCGCTGGGTGCTGCCGGTCACGCCGGGCATCTCCTCCGGCGGCGGCTTCCTGTTCGGCGGCTGTGCCCTCGGCGCCGCCGTGGCCGCCATGGAGCACGTCAGCGAGCGCCCGGTCGTCTGGGCCACCGCCCAGTACCTCTCGTACGCCAACCCGCCGTCCGTGCTCGACATCGACGTGACGATCGCCGCCCAGGGGCGCCAGGTCACCCAGGCTCGGGTGGTCGGCCACGTGGCCGACTCCGAGATCCTCACGGTGAACGCGGCCCTCGGCACCCGTGACCTCGACGTCGACCAGGTGTGGACCGTGCCGCCGCCCGACCTCCCCGCTCCCGAGGACTGCCCGCCCCGGGGCCTGCGGCACCCCGACGTCGAGTCGATCATGAACCGGCTCGACGTCCGGCTCGCCGGCGCCCGCGCGTGGGACGAGGTCGAGGGCCAGCCCATGCCCGACGGCCGCTCGGCGCTGTGGGCCCGGGTGCCGGACCTGCTCGACCTGTCGTCGGGCGCGAGCCTGGCGATACTCGGCGACTACGTCCCCTTCGGGATCGGGCAGGCGCTGGGCCGGTTGGGCGGTGGCAACAGCCTCGACAACACCCTGCGGGTCTACCGGCTGGTGCCGACGGAGTGGGTGCTCCTGGACATCCGCATCCAGGCCGTGGCCCGGGGCTTCGGGCACGGGGTCGTGCACCTCTGGGCACAGGACCGGACGCTGCTGGCGACGGCCAGCCAGTCCACGATCGTCCGTCTCGGGTACTTCCGCTAGGGAGGATGTGCCAGCATCCGGACCATGGATCGCTACGGCATGACCATCCCGTTCGACGCCGTCCCCCTGCACGAGCAGCGCGACTGGGTGGTCGAGCTGGCCGACCTCGGCTACACGGACGTGTGGTCGTCCGAGGCGAACGGGGCCGACGCGTTCACGCCGCTCACGCTGGCGTCGGTGTGGGCGCCGTCGCTGCGGCTCGGCACCGCGATCGTCCCGGCGTTCACGCGGGGACCGGCCTGCCTGGCGCAGAGCGCCGGTTCCCTGGCGTCGGCGGCGCCCGGCCGGCTGGCACTCGGGGTCGGCACGTCGTCGAACGTGATCGTCGAGGGGTGGAACGGCATCCCGTTCGAGCAGCCCTACCAGCGCACCCGTGACGTCGTGCGGTTCCTGCGCCAGGCGCTGGCCGGCGAGAAGGTGAGCGGCGAGTTCGACACGTTCTCGGTGCGCGGCTTCAAGCTGGGCGTGGTGCCCGAGCAGCCGGTGCCGATCCTGGTGGCGGGGCTGCGCGAGGGCATGCTGCGCCTGGCGGGACGCGAGGGCGACGGGGCGATCATCAACTGGCTGTCCGCGGACGACGTCGCGACCGTCGCGCCCATCGTCCACAAGGCCGGTGGGGGCGAGCCCCGCGAGATCGTGGCCCGCATCTTCGTGGCGCCCACCGCCCCGGACGCCGACCCCGACGCCGTCCGCGGCATGGCCCGCTTCGCCATCGCGGCGTACCTCAACGTGCCCGTGTACGCGGCGTTCCACGAGTGGCTGGGGCGGGGCGAGGTGCTGGGGGCGATGTGGCGGCTGTGGCGCTCGGGCGACCGCAAGGCCGCGCTCGCCGCCATCCCCGACTCGGTCGTCGACGACCTGATCGTCTGGGGACCACCCGAGGCGTGCCGCGAGCACATCGGGCGGTACGTCGCCAACGGCGTGACCACGCCGGCGCTCGCCCTGCTGCCGTTCGGCTACGACCAGCGGCAGGCGATGCGCGACCTGGCGCCGCGGTAGGGGCGTCTCCACGTCAGGGGTGGGTCGGGGTACCCCGAGGGTCGAAACGGGGGATACCCCCATAGGCGTTCGCGCGATGACTCCGTAGCGTGAAGCCCGTCATGACGGGCATGACGTGCGGAAACGAGAGCGGCGAGCCGACCCGGGGGCGGGAACCATGACGATGAGCCTCGACAGCTTGGCCCAGCTGGCGGAGCTGGCCTACCTGGTGATCTTCGCTCTCGCTGCGCTCGACGTGGTCTTCCCGGTGCTCCCGAGCGAGACGGCGGTCGTGCTCGGCGGCGTCCTGGCGTGGCAGGGGCGGTTGCACGTCGCGGCCGTGCTGCTCGTCGCCGCGGCCGGCGCCGTGGTCGGCGACCACCTGTCCTACGGCCTGGGCCGCTGGACCCGGCGCGCCGGCCAACCCCGCCGCGCCGACGGCAAGGTGGCCCGACTACAGGCGTGGGCGGCGCACCAGCTCGAGGCCCGGGGGTGGTCGGTGCTGCTCGTGGCCCGGTTCATCCCGGGCGGGCGCACGGCCAGCACGTTCGTGAGCGGCCGGCTGACCTACCCGCTGCCCCGGTTCAGCCCCATCACGGTGGTCGCCGGCATCCTGTGGGCGGCGTTCGGGACGTCGCTCGGCTACCTCGGCGGGCGGACGTTCCACGACAACACCCCTGTCTCTTATACACATCT
>JBKPAS010000045.1:0-10961 GCA_046744265.1 Actinomycetota bacterium | reverse complement strand
GCGAACGCGGCCCGCAGCGCGTCGATCGCCTCGTCGAGCAGGGCTCCCCGCCGGGCGAACGGCACGCCGAGCAGGTCGAACTCGCCCTCGACGTGCCCGGCGCCCACGCCCATCACGACGCGCCCGCCCGACACCGTGTCGAGGGTGGCGAACGCCTTGGCCACCACCAGCGGGTGCCGGTAGGCGGGCACGTACACGTGGCTCAGCAGCCGAACACGCTCGGTGATGCCCGCGAGCCAGCCGAGCGTCGCGACCGTGTCCCACCACGCCGTGCGCATCCGGTCGTCGAGCGGGCGGGGGATGGCCACGTGGTCGCACACGGCGACGTAGGCGAATCCGGCCTCGTCGGCCGCCCGGGCGATGGCCGCCAGCTCGTCGGCCCCGGCGCCGGCCTCCCACGCCTCGCAGTACAGCTTGCTCTGCGACTGGATCGGCAGCTGCATGCCGAACACGAGCCGCCCGCTTTCCAGGATGGCACCCATGATCTGACAGTCTGTCAGAAGCGTTTTCCGCACGCCGCCGGCCGCGATCGGCTATTTTGTTTCGCACATGCGGGTCGCCCGCCGAGCGGGGGCGACGGTGCGTGAGCGCGGAGTTTTCCCCCGTAGCTCGAGGCGCTAGCATGTTTCGTCGGCTCTCGATCGCCCCGTTCACTGGAACGCGCGCGCGACAGGGTCGGCCCGAGCAAGCCGCCAGACACGAGGAGCATCCCCCTGCCGAAGCCCAAGGAAGACGCGATCGTCCTCGAGGGGACCGTCATCGAGCCCCTCCCCAACGCAATGTTCCGGGTCGAGCTCGAGAACGGGCACAAGGTGCTCGCCCACATCTCCGGGAAGATGCGCATGCACTACATCCGCATCCTGCCCGGCGATCGCGTCCAGGTGGAGCTCACCCCCTACGACCTCAGCCGGGGTCGTATCACCTATCGCTACAAGTAGAGATCGCGATGAAGGTTCGACCGAGCGTCAAGAGAATCTGTGACAAGTGCAAGGTGATCAGGCGGCACGGCCGCGTCCAGGTCATCTGCACCAACCCGCGCCACAAGCAGCGCCAGGGCTAGAGGGGAAGACGGGGACCACCGAATGGCACGCATCGCCGGCGTCGACATCCCCCGCGAGAAGCGGCTGGAGATCGCGCTCACCTACATCTACGGCATCGGCCGTACGCGCTCGCACGAGATCACCGAGGCACTCGGCATCGATGCCGACACCAGGGTCCGCGACCTCACCGACGACGAGGTGGCGCGCATCCGCACCCACATCGAGGCCACCCTCAAGGTCGAGGGCGACCTGCGCCGCGAGGTCCAGCAGGACATCAAGCGCAAGATGGAGATCGGCTGCTGGCAGGGGCTCCGCCACCGCCGCGGCCTCCCCGTGCGCGGCCAGCGCACGCAGACCAACGCTCGCACGCGCAAGGGCCCGAAGAAGACGGTCGCGGGCAAGAAGAAGGTGAGGAAGTAACACCCGATGGCGAAGCCCAAGTCCGCCGGCGGCCGCAGGCCCCGCAAGCGCGAGCGCAAGAACGTCGGTCACGGCGTGGCGCACATCAAGAGCAGCTTCAACAACACGATCGTGACCTTCACCGACCAGGAGGGCAACGTGCTGTCCTGGGCGTCTGCCGGCAACGTCGGGTTCAAGGGCTCCCGCAAGTCGACGCCGTACGCGGCGCAGATGGCCGCCGAGGCCGCCGCCCGCCGGGCGATGGACCACGGGGTCCGCAAGGTCGACGTTCAGGTGAAGGGCCCCGGATCGGGGCGTGAGACCGCCATCCGCTCGATCCAGAACATCGGCATCGAGGTCACCGGCATCAAGGACGTGACCCCCGTCCCCCACAACGGCTGCCGCCCCCCCAAGCGGCGCCGGGTCTGAGGCGAAGGAACCCACGATGGCCCGCTACACCGGTCCCAAGGCTCGAATCTCCCGCCGCCTCGGCGTCAACATCTGGGGCACCTCGGGCGAGAACCGCGCCCTCGAGCGCCGCCCCTACCCGCCCGGCGAGCACGGCCGCAGCCGCCGGCGCAACGCCTCCGAGTACCTCCTGCAGCTGCAGGAGAAGCAGAAGGCCCGCTTCACGTACGGCCTCAACGAGCGGCAGTTCCGCAACCTCTACGAAGAGGCGAGCCGCCGCAAGGGCGTCACCGGCGAGCTGATGCTCCAGCTGCTCGAGCGGCGGCTCGACAACATCGTCTACCGGGCCGGCTGGGCCTCGACCCGGCCCCAGGCCCGCCAGTTCGTCAGCCACGGGCACGTCGACGTCAACGGCAAGCGGGTCGACATCCCCAGCTACCGGGTCCGCAAGGGCGACGTGATCAGCCTGCGGGGCAAGGCCCGCCAGATGATCGTCGTCCAGTGGAACCGCGACGTTCTGAGCCGTACGCCACCCCCCTGGCTCGACACCGAAGACGAGGGTCTCGCGGTGAAGGTGCGTGACTACCCGCTGCGCGAGCACATCGACGTGCCCGTGCGCGAGCAGCTCATCGTCGAGCTCTACAGCAAGTAATCCCGAACGACATCTCCCACAGAAAGCCTCCCGACATGCTGGTCATGCAGCGACCTACGGTCGAGCCGATCGCCGAGGAAGAGGGCAACCGCCAGCGGTTCGCCATCGGCCCGCTCGACCCCGGCTTCGGCCACACCCTCGGCAACTCGCTGCGGCGCACCCTGCTGTCGTCGATCCCCGGTGCTGCCATCACCCAGGTCCGCTTCGACGACGCGCTGCACGAGTTCGACACGATCCCCGGCGTCGTCGAGGACGTGACTGACGTCATCCTCAACCTGAAGGACATCGTGCTGGTGTCCCACAGCGACGAACCCGTCACCCTGCGGCTCGACGTGCGCGGCCCGGCCGAGGTCACCGCGCAGGACATCCAGGCGACGGCCGACATCGACATCCTCAACCCCGAGCTGCACCTGGCGACGCTCAACAAGTCCGGGCGGCTGGCGCTCGACATCACGGTCGACCGGGGCCGGGGCTACCGCTCGGCCGACGCCAACAAGACGTCGTCCACCATCGGCGTGATCCCCGTCGACTCGATCTTCTCGCCGGTGCGCCGGGTCGCCTTCGAGGTCGAGCCCACCCGCGTCGAGCAGTCCACCGAGTACGACCGGCTGGTCATCGACATCGAGACCGACGGCTCGATCGCCCCCCGCGAGGCGCTGGCCTCCGCCGGTGACACGCTGCGGTCGCTGGTCGGCCTCGTCGCCGAGATGAGCGACGAGCCCCAGGGCCTCGAGCTCGGCGAGCTGGCGATCACCAGCGCCGGGTCGCCCGACCTCGAGCTGCCGATCGAGGACCTCGACCTCTCCGAGCGGCCCCGCAACTGCCTCAAGCGGGCCCAGGTCAATACGGTCGGCGAGCTGGTCCAGAAGACCGAAGACGACCTGCTCGCCATCACCAACTTCGGCCAGAAGTCGCTCGACGAGGTCATCGTGAAGCTCGACGAGCGGGGCCTGTCCCTGCGCAGCAAGGACTGAAGGACCGACCCCTGATGCCTGCCACCCCCAAGAAGGGCCGCCGGTTCGGCGGCAGCAGCTCGCACCAGCGCCTGATGATGGCCAACCTGGCGGCCAGCCTGTTCGCCGCCGAGGGCATCGTCACCACCGAGGCCAAGGCCAAGGCGCTGAGGCCCATCGCCGAGAAGCTGATCACCAAGGCCCGCAAGGCCGACGCCGATCCCGACACGACGGTCCACCAGATCCGCCAGGTCGTCTCCTACCTCGGCGACAAGGAGATGACCCACAAGCTGTTCACCGAGATCGGCCCTCGGTATGCCGACCGCAACGGCGGCTACACGCGGATCCTCAAGCTCGGGCCGCGCCAGGGCGACAACGCCCCCATGGCGCGCATCGAGCTCGTCTAGTCCCGGTGACCAGGTGACCAGGTGACCCGGTGACCGGGTGGTATCACCGGGCGGGGTGACCCTCTTCGACGACGTCGAGCAGCCCGCGGCTCCCTCGGGGCCCCTGGTGCGTGTCCGCATGACCGTGGCCTACGACGGCTCGGGTTTTCATGGGTTCGCCGCCCAGCCGGGTGTGCGGACGGTCGGGGGCACACTGCGGGACGCGCTCCAGAAGGTCCTGCGCTCGCCGGTCGACCTGACGTGTGCGGGCCGCACCGACACCGGCGTCCACGCCTGGGGGCAGGTGGTGAGCTTCGACGCCCCGGCGGACCGGTTCGACGCGGCGGCGCTGCAGCGGGCGGTCAACCGGCTGTGCGCGCCCGAGATCGTGGTGCGCGACCTGGGGGAGGGGCCCGAGGGGTTCGACGCCCGCCGCTCCGCGCTCTACCGGGTGTACCGCTACACGGTGCTCAACCGGCCGGTGCCCGACCCGTTCCTGGCCCGGCTGGCCTGGCACGTCGACGAGCGCCTCGACCTCGACCTGCTGCGGCTGGGGTGCGACCCGCTGGTGGGCGAGCACGATTTCACTGCCTTCTGCCGCCGGCCCAAGCGCCGGGACGGGTCCGAGCCGTCGCTGGTGCGGCGGGTGCACCGGGCGGGGTGGACCGACCTGGGCGACGGCATCCTGCGGTTCGAGATCACGGCCAACGCGTTCTGCCACCAGATGATCCGCAGCATCGTCGGCACGCTGGTCGAGGTCGGCCTGGCCCGGAAGCACGCCGGCGAGATCCTGGGCATCCTGGCCGGGCGCGACCGGTCGAAGGCGTCGCCGCTGGCCCCGCCCCAGGGCCTCTGCCTCCACGAGGTCGGGTACCCAGGTTGATGTCCAGGTTGATGGCCGGGCCCGTGCCGTCGTAGGCTTATTCGTCGCTCTCGGGCGCCGTCTCGTCTCCCGTCAGGCGCCTCCGGCAATCGTCAGTTCCGAACGAAGGTGGCACGCGTGCCCACGTACAGCCCGAAAATCTCCGAGATCGAGCGTGCCTGGCACGTCATCGACGCCGAGGGGCTCGTCCTCGGCCGCCTCGCCACCGAGGTCGCCAGCCTGCTGCGCGGCAAGCACAAGCCGACGTTCGCCCCGCACCTCGACACCGGCGACCACGTCATCGTGGTGAACGCCGCCAAGGTCGTCCTCACGGCCGGCAAGGGCGAGCGCAAGCCGGTCTACCGCCACTCGGGCTACCCGGGCGGCCTGAAGACCCAGACGTTCGCCGACCTGCTGGCCCGCAAACCCGAAGAGGCCGTGCGTCGCACCGTGCGGGGCATGCTGCCCAAGAACCGGCTGGGCCGGCAGATGCTCGGCAAGCTCAAGGTGTACGCCGGTCCCGACCACCCGCACGCCGCCCAGAAGCCGCAACCCCACGACGTGGCGCACGCCCGTCGGTCCGCGTAGTCCCGCGTAGAGGTCGCAACACGTCATGGCCAACCCGCTCACCCAGACCACCGGCCGCCGCAAGGGCGCCATCGCCCGCGTCCGCCTGCGCCCGGGCCAGGGGGTGATCGTCGTCAACAAGCGCGACGTCGCCAACTACTTCCCCTCCAAGGCGCACCAGATGATCCTCAGCGAACCGCTGCGCATCACCAACACCGACGAGGCCTACGACGTCGAGGCCACGATCAGCGGTGGCGGCGTGTCGGGCCAGGCCGGGGCCCTGCGGCTCGGCATCGCCCGGGCGCTCATCGAGATCGACCCCGAGATGCGCACCACGCTGAAGCGGGCCGGCTTCCTGACGCGCGACCAGCGCGAGAAGGAGTCGAAGAAGTACGGCCTCAAGAAGGCCCGCAAGGCCCCGCAGTACAGCAAGCGCTAGCCGGTTCTGGCGCCGCCGTGTTGAAGTTCGGCACCGACGGCGTTCGTGGCGTCGCCAACGCCGAACTGACGCCCGAGCTGGCGCTCGCCCTCGGGCGGGCGGCGGCGCAGGTGCTCGGCGGCGAGCGGTTCGCCATCGGGCGCGACACCCGGCGCTCCGGTGCGCTGCTCGAGGCCGCCCTGACCGCGGGGCTGACCGGCGAGGGCGTCGACGTGATCCAGCTGGGGGTGGCGCCCACGCCCGAGGTGGCGTGGTGGTCGGCCTCCGAGGACGCGTCGGCCGCGGTGGTGTCGGCGTCGCACAACCCGTTCGCCGACAACGGCATCAAGCTCTTCTCGGCCGGCGGGCGGAAGCTGCCCGACGACGTCGAGGAGCGCTTGGAGGCCGAGCTGCAGAGTCTGCTGGCCGCCCGTCTGGGCGACGACGGATCGGCCGCGCCAACCGGGGCGGACGTCGGCACGGTCACCTCGGTGTCGGCGCACCAGGGGTACGGGGCGGCGGTGGCCGCGTCGCTCGGCGGACGGCGGCTCGACAGGCTGCACGTCGTGGCCGACTGCGCCCACGGCGCCGCGTCGGTCGTGGCCCCCGGCGTGCTGCGGGGGCTGGGGGCCCGGGTCGAGGTCCTGCACGACACACCCGACGGCACCAACATCAACGAGGGCTCCGGCTCGACCCACCCCGAGGCGCTCCAGCGGGCGGTCGTCGAGCTGGGGGCGGACGTCGGGGTCGCGTTCGATGGCGACGCCGACCGCGTCCTGCTCGTCGACGCGGCCGGCGACCTGGTCGACGGCGACCACATCATCGCCATCTGTGCCATCGACCGGCACGAGCGGGGGGCGCTGGCCCACGACACGGTCGTGGTCACGGTCATGACCAACCTCGGGTTCCGCCTGGCGATGGAGCAGCGGGGCATCCGGGTCGTCGAGACCACCGTCGGCGACCGCTACGTGCTCGAGGCCCTCGAGGCCGGCGGCTATGCCCTCGGGGGCGAGCAGAGCGGCCACGTGATCTTCCGGGAGCTGGCGACGACGGGCGACGGGCTGCTGACCGCCGTCCAGGCGCTGGACGTCGTGGTGCGGTCGGGCCGGCCGCTCGCCGACCTGGCCGGCGCCGCTATGACCCGGCTGCCCCAGGTCCTGCGGAACGTGCCGGTGGCCGAGCGCGACCCGGCGATCGTCGACCGGCTCGCCCCGCAGATCGCCGCCGTCGAGGCCCGGCTCGGCGAGAAGGGCCGGGTGCTGATGCGGACGAGCGGCACCGAGCCGCTGGTCCGGGTCATGGTCGAGGCGCCCACCGAAGCCGACGCCACCGCCGCCGCCGACGAGCTCGCCCGGGCCGTCGACGCGGCGTCCTGACCGCAGACGCGTTCTCGCCCCCGAAGATGCCGCTATGCGCCATGTTCGGGGGCAGGTTGCGGGCCGGCGAGCACCGCGGGCGGCCGCCCGAGCGGCGTCCCGACGGGACCGAGGCCGGCAGCGGCGCGCAGGTCCGTACACTGGCGGCCCATGTGCGGGATCATCTCGGTCGTCCGTCGTCCCGGTGCCAGGGTCGCACCCTCACCCGACGCGGTCACCCAACCCCTCCACCAGGCGGTGGGGATTCTGGCGCAGGCGGGGTCGCTGGCCGAGGCGTGCGACGCGGCGGCCGACCAGGTCGAGGCGAGCGACGCCCTGCTCAAGGGTCCCGAGGGGGTGTGGGCGCTGGTCCACGACCGCCGGCTGCTCGCCGAGGTCGAGGGCTTGGCGGCGTCGCTGACCGGGGCGGTCGCTGCCATCGAGAAGCGGCTCGACGCGGGCGAGAACGTCCCGTCCGACCCCGCCCGGCTCGAGACCGTCAACGCCGCCGTCGTCCGCCTGAAGGACGCGGTGTGGGCCGTCGCGGAAGACCGCGTCCGCACGGGCCGCGCGGTCGCCGACCTGGCCGGGCACGAGCCGGGCTGGGCGGCCGTCGAGGCCACCACGTCCATCCAGCAGGCGCTGTCAGCCATCGACCGGCTCGAGGTGCGGGGCCGCGACTCGGCGGGCCTCCACGTGCTGGTGCGCGACCACGGGCTCGAGCCCGGCAGCGCCGCGGTGGCCGGGTTGCTGGCGACGCGGGCCGACGATCCGCTGTTCCGGTCGGGCTCGGTGCGGGTCGTCGACGGCTGCCTGTCGTTCGTCTACAAGGCGGCGGCCGAGATCGGCGACCTGGGCGACAACACCCGGGTGCTGCGCAAGGCCGTGCAGGCCGACGACCTGCTCCGCCTCGCCCTGGCAGCGGACACGGCCCGGGCCGTCGTGCTGGGCCACACCCGGTGGGCGTCGGTCGGCATCATCTCGCAGGCCAACGCCCACCCCGTCGACCACGCCGAGGTGGGCGGCGAGACGGGCCCCTACGTCGTGGCCGCGCTCAACGGCGACGTCGACAACTTCGCCGACCTCAAGTCCGCCGAGAGCCTGCGCATCGCGCCCGAGATCACGACGGACGCCAAGGTCATCCCCGCGCTGGTGTCCCGCAAGCTGGCGCAGGGCGAGAGCCTGGCCGGCGCGTTCCGCGACACGGTCGCAGGGTTCGAGGGGTCGGTGGCCATCGGGGCGTGCGCCGGCGCCGAGCCCGACAAGGTGCTGCTGGCGCTGCGGGGCAGCGGCCAGGCGCTGTACGTCGGCATGGCCGACGGCGCCTACGTCGTGGCCAGCGAGCCCTACGGCGTGATCGAGCTCACCGGCCGCTACCTGCGCATGGACGGCGAGACCCCCGCCAACCCCGACAACCCCACCGCCAGCCGGGGCCAGATCGTGGTGCTCGACGGGGCGCAGGCCGGCTCGATCGAGGGCATCGAGCGGTTCGCCTACGACGGCACGCCGCTGCCGGTCGACGAGTCCGAGCTGGTCACGGCCCAGATCACCACGCGCGACATCGACCGGGGCGACTTCCCGCACTTCCTGCTCAAGGAGATCACCGAGGCACCCGACAGCTTCCGCAAGACCCTGCGGGGCAAGCTGGTCGAGCGCGACAGCGGGCTCGAGGTCGTGCTGCCGCCCGACGCCCTGCCCGAGGCGGTGCGGGCCGCGCTGCGGGCCGGCGAGATCCGCAACGTGGCCGTGATCGGGCAGGGGACGGCCGCGGTCGCCGGCGAGGCCCTGGCCGCTGCCCTGCGCAGCTCGTGCGGCACCGCCGGAGCCGGGGCCCCGCGGCCCGGCGCCGAAGGCGCCAAGAGCGGAGATGCCGCGTCGTTTGACCTCTCGGCGGCGAGAGCCGCCGAGAGAGCAACCGTGACCTATCCGCGAGCCCCGATAACGGTCGAGGCGCTGCCCGCCACCGAGCTGTCGGGGTTCGGCCTGCGCCACTCGATGGCGGACACGCTCGTCGTGGCGATCAGCCAGTCGGGCACGACGACCGACACCAACCGCACGGTCGACCTGGTCCGCGCCCGGGGGGCGAAGGTGGTCGCCATCGTCAACCGCCGGGGCAGCGACCTGACCGACAAGGCCGACGGGGTGCTGTACACGTCCGACGGGCGTGACGTCGAGATGTCGGTGGCGTCGACCAAGGCGTTCTACAGCCAGGTGGCGGCGGGGTTCCTGCTGGCCCAGGCGATCGCCGCCGAGCTCGGCTGCGCGCTCGACGAGAAGGTCCTCGCCGCGCTGCGGGACCTGCCCGACGCGCTGTCGGCGGTGATCGCGCGGCGCTCGGCCATCGCCGAGGCGGCCCACGCGCTGGCGCCGGCCAAGCGCTACTGGGCGGTCGTCGGCAACGGCGTCAACCGCATCGCTGCCGCCGAGGTGCGCATCAAGCTGTCCGAGCTCTGCTACAAGTCGATCGCCTGCGACCGCACGGAAGACAAGAAGCACATCGACCTGTCGGCCGAGCCGCTGATCGTCGTGTGCGCCGCCGGGCTGTCGGGCTCGACCGCGGACGACGTGGCGAAGGAGGTGGCGATCTACAGGGCCCACAAGGCGTCGCCGGTGGTGATCGCCACCGACGGCCAGGCCCGGTTCGCCGCCGCGCTGGCCGTGCTGTCGGTGCCCGAGACGCATCCCCAGCTCGCCTTCGTGTTGTCGGCCATGGCCGGCCACATCTTCGGCTACGAGGCGGCCATGGCCATCGACGCCTTGGCCCGGCCCCTCCGCGAGGCGCGGGCCGCGGTCGAGGCGATCCTCGACTCCGGCGCCCTGGGCGACGGTGACTCGCTGCTGCGCCGGCTGCGTCCCCACCTCGAGCCGGTCGCCCGGCGGTACTTCGACGAGCTGCGGGTCGGCAGCTACGACGGCCACATGGAGGCCTCGACGGCCGTGCGCCTCGGCACGCTGTTCCGCTACGTGCTCGGGGTCGTGCCGCTCGAGGCCTACCAGCTCGACGAGGGCAAGGTTGGCACGCCGGCCGTGCTGGTCGATGACCTGACCGCGGCGCTGACCCGGGCGATCGAGGAGCTGACCCGCCCCGTCGACGCGATCAAGCACCAGGCCAAGACCGTCACGGTCGGCATCTCCCGCAGCGACGAGACGCTGCTCGAGGTGCCGCTGGTCGCGGCGACGCTGGCGGCGGGCGCGCCCCGAGACCGGCTCACCTACCGCGTGCTGCGCACGCTGGCCGACGTCAGCCCGGCGATCGCCGAGGTGCGGGGGTTCACCCGCTACCGCATCGAGAACCCGCAGGCCATCGGTGGTCCGGCCACGATCACGGTGGTCGACCGGGGCGGCATCGCCCGCGACCTGTCCAGCCGCACCGAGCGGTCGCCCGAGCTGCGGGGCACCAAGCACCGGGTGGCCAACGAGCGCGAGATCCTGGTGGCCAAGGGCCGGCGCGACGGGCGGCCCATCGTGATCGTCCCCGAGGTGAAGGACGGGCAGTCGGTCGGCATCACGCTGCTGCACGTGCGGTTCGCCGCCCACCTTCCCGAGGGCACCGCCCGAGGCGTGCTGCAGGGCTACCGCAACCGCTACGCGGTGCTCCGCGACGCGGTGCTCGAGACCGAGCCCACCTTCCGGGAGGACATGCTCGCCGAGGTCCCGGTCGAGAACCTGCTGACCGAGCCGATCAACCAGCTCGCGGACCGGTGGCGGCTCGCATAGCGCGGATCGCCGGGGTCGGGGTCGACCTGTGCGAGGTCGACCGTATGCGCAAGGTGCTGGAACGGACGCCGTCGTTCGGCACCCGCGTGTTCACCGAGGCCGAGCGGGCGTACTGCGAGCGGCGGCGTGACCCGTCCGAGCGCTACGCGGCCCGGTTCGCCGCCAAGGAGGCCGTGCTCAAGGCCATGGGCGTCGGCATCGGCT
>JBKPAS010000086.1:0-3623 GCA_046744265.1 Actinomycetota bacterium | reverse complement strand
GAGGTGTTCCTGACCGACGTGTTCGTCCCCGACGACTGTGTGATCGGCGAGGTGGACGGCGGCTGGCCGTTGGCCCGCACGACCCTGGCCAACGAGCGGGTGTCCATGGGCAGCGGCTCGTCGTTCGGCGGCGGGGTCGAGGCGCTGCTGGGGCTGGTGGCCGACCGGCACGGCGACGGCGACGGCACCACCGACGCCCGAGACGCCCAACACGACCCACTCCTGCTCGACCAGGTGGGCGCCGTGGTCGCCGAGGGACAGACCGTCTCGCTGCTCGGGGCCCGGTCGACCCAGCGGTCGCTGTCCGGGGCCGCCCCGGGCGCCGAGTCGAGTGTCCGCAAGCTGCTGGGCGTCGAGCACGACCAGCGCACCCAGGAGCTGGGCCTGGCGCTGCTCGGGCCCGAGGGCGCCACGACGGTCGGCACCGCCGCCCAGTGGACGTTCGGCTTCCTCGCCAACCGCTGCCTGACGATCGCCGGCGGGACCAGCGAGATCCAGCGCAACCTGATCGCCGAGCGCCTGCTCGGCCTGCCCCGCGACCCCTAGCCGGCGCCGAGTCGGCGCCGAGTCGACGCCCTAGCCGGGGCCGTCCACGAACTCGCCCGCCCCGACGCGCACCTTCCGCAGCAGGGACACCAGCGACCGCAACTCGTCGTCGGTCAGCCCCCGCACGCCGAACCCCTCGTCCACCAGGGCTTTCACGACCCGGCGGGCCGTGTCCCGCCCCTCGTCGGTCAGCTCGACCACCAGCGCCCGGCGGTCGCGGGGGTGGCGCACGCGCCGCACCAGCGCCCGGTCCTCCAGGCGGTCGACGGTGTTGGTCACGCTCGTCGGGTGGACCATCAGCCAGTCGCTCAGCCGACTCATCGCCACGGCGTTCCCCGGCCGGAACAGCAGCAGCACCAGCAGCTCGTACCGGGGGAACGTCAGGTCGAACGACCGCAGCGTCGCCTCGTTCCGCACGAGCAGGGTGCGCTGCGCCCGCATGATCGAGGCGGTGGCCGCCATGGGCAGGTCCTCGCCCCAGCCGGCGGCGCGCCAGTCCTCGACGAACGTCTCGACCGGGTCGGGACTCACGGCGCCTCGGGCGCGGGAGCCGAGCTCGGCTGCCGCTCGGCCGTGCGGTAGTCGCCGAACACGCCGTCGCGCTCGGTCAGGGCCGAGGTCAGCGCCTCGGACCCGATCTGCTCCACGAACCGGTGCATCGAGCGCTGGTGCGTGCCGAGGGCGCACAGCTCGGTGCCGGCGCGGATGGCGGTGCGCAGGCCCATGACCTCCATGCCCCGGTGGACGACCCGCTTGTTGAGCTGCACCACGTCGGGCGGCATCTTGGCGATGCGGCCGGCGACCTCGAGCACGGCATCCTCGAGCTCGTCGATCGGGAACGCCCGGTTGGCCCACCCCTTGTCGACCGCCTCGACGCCCGAGATCGAGGCGCCGGTCACCATCATCTCCATGGCGGTGCGCATGCCCAGGAACCAGGCGTGGAAATGCATGTCGGGCACGCCGAACCGCACGGCCGGGTAGCCCATCTGGGCGTCTTCGGCGATGTAGATCAGGTCGCAGCCGGTCGCCAGCTCGCTGCCCCCGGCCAGACAGTAGCCGTGGACCTGGGCGATGACGGGCTTGGCCAGGTCCCAGATGCTCATCCAGCTGTCGGTCTGGTGGCGGGGCCACTGGCCGTCGCCGCCGGCCGTGTAGAACGGCATCTCGTGGCCGTCGCCGGCGCTCTGCAGGTCGTAGCCGGCCGAGAAGCTCGGGCCCGCGCCCCTGATGATCTGGACCCGCACGTCGGGGTCGGCGTCGCCCTGCTGCAGCGCGTCGAGCAGTTGTCCCCGCAGGGGATGGTTCAGCGCGTTGCGCTTCTCGGGCCGGTTGAGCGTGATGCGCTTGATGCCGGGACCCGGCTGGTCGACCACGATCAACTCTTCGGTCATGCCGGTCATGCCGTCACCGTGTCCTTCTGTCGGGGGCGATGGACCTCCTCGACGGTCGGCCCGTGCCGGCGGGCGAGCGGCGCCAGCTTGTCGAGGTCGAACCCGTAGAGCTTGGCCGCGTTGCCGCCGAGCATCGCCGCGGTCTCCTCGTGGTCGACGTCGCGGAAGGCGCGCCTGATGGCCCGGGTGGTCTCGGGGTAGGTCCCCTCGTCGTGGGGGTAGTCGCTGCCCCACATGAACTTGTCGACGCCGATGGTGTGGCGCAGGTCGACGTCCTTGCGGCTGGGCATGCTGGCCCCGACCCAGCAGTTCTGCCGGAAGTACTCGGTGGCCGTCTTCGTGGGCGCCTGCCCCTCCTCGTAGCGGAACTCGCCGAGCTGGCCCTGCCGCACGGCCCCCATGAACAGGTCGAGCATGCCGAGCAGGTCGGGGACCCACGAGGCGCCCAGCTCGGTGACCACGAACTTGAGGCGGGGGAAGCGCTCGAAGACGCCCGACACCATGAGCTGCACGAGCGGCCGCTGCGAGTAGAAGGGGATCTCGAGCGCCTGGAGCAGGCCCGAGAACGGGAAGTCGCCGTAGTCGGGGTTGCCGGTGCCGCTGTGGACGTTGGCCACGATCTCGAGGTCCTCACAGACCTTCCAGAACGGGTCGTGGTCGGGGTGGTAGAGCGGATTCACCCACTTCACGTCGGGGGCGATGTTGGGCAGCAGGATGCCGCCGCGCAGGCCATGCTCCTTGATCCACCTGGCATCGCGTATGGCGTCGTCGGTGTCGTTGAGGAACACCTGGCCGATGACCGCCCGCCGCTCGGGGTAGGCCGCCTGGAAGTCGGCCGCCCACCGGTTGTGGGCGCGGATGCCGGCCAGCCGCCGCTCGTAGTCCTCGGCCGTCGGCGGCCGGGCGAACAGCACGAAGCTGGGGAAGAACGGCGGCACCGTGTTGGGGAAGACGACCTCGGCGACGGTGCCGTCGGCCTCCTGTTGGGACCAGCGCAAGTCGTCGTCCCAGTTGCGGACCCGCAGGTCGTTGTCCTTCAGGTCCTTGTACGGGTTGCGGTACTTGGCCCGCCAGGCGTCGAACTCCTCGCGGTACGCCGGGTCGAGGTACTCACGGTACTGCGCATGGCTGCCACCGGCGTGGCAGTCGGCGGAGATCAGCGTGTAGCGCTCGTCGGTGTGCGTGTCTGACATGTGTGTCCGGTTCTACCGGTGGGCTCGGCCGGATAGCAAGTCCGTCCGATAATCAGCGTGTCCTACGAGTTGGGTGGGGGGTGACGCGGCCCTTCGTCCGCCCCCGGCTCACACCGAGGCGAGGACGCCGTCGAGCGGGCGAGGGACCCGCGAGAGGTCGAGGGCCTCGACGAGCAGACGGGCATAGATGGCCTTCCGGCCGCCACGGCTCCCCATGAATCGCCGGAGCTGCTGGTCCGTGGGCCGCCCCCGGTGGGGCGCTTGCTTCTGCAGCGTGCGGAACGACCGGAGCTCGCCCTGGGCCGCGACGATCGCCTCGACGGCCGGTGCGCCGAGCGACCGGATCAGCTCGTCCTCGAGGTCGGCGACGCAGACGTGGAAGCCGAGCGCCTCCATGCCGGACCGGTCGAGGTCGGAGCCGAGACCGGCCCACTCCAGCGCTCGCCGGAAGTCGCCCTCCTCGCCGGCGTCTGTCTCTTATACACATCTGACG
>JBKPAS010000137.1:0-8591 GCA_046744265.1 Actinomycetota bacterium | reverse complement strand
GTCCAACCCGGTGGCCGGCGGGGCCTGCACGGGCGCCGGCGTGGGGCCGCGGCACATCGAGCGGGTCGTCGGCGTGGCCAAGGCGTACGTGACCCGCGTCGGCACGGGCCCGTTCCCCACCGAGCTGCTCGACGAGGTCGGCGACGCCCTGGTCGACCGGGGCCATGAGTACGGCACCAACACCGGCCGCCGCCGGCGGGCCGGGTGGTTCGACGCGGTGATGCTGCGGCACGCGGTGCGGCTCAACTCGCTGTCCGAGGTGGCGATCACCAAGCTCGACGTCCTCGACGCGTTCGACACGGTCAAGGTGTGCGTGGCCTACGAGGCCGACGGGCGCCGCATCGAACGGTTCCCCGACGACCAGTCGCTGCTCCACAAGGTGCGGCCCCTCTACGAGGAGCTGCCCGGCTGGCGCACCGACCTGTCGGCCGTCACCGAGGTCGCCGGGCTGCCGGCCGCGGCCTGCGACTACCTGGCGTTCCTCGAAGAGCAGGTCGGGGCGCCGATCCGGCTCGTCGGCGTCGGCCCCGGCCGCGACCAGTTCGTGATCCGACAGCCGTGACGATGCGGGTCTGTGTGGTGGGGGCCGGGGGGCGCGAGCACGCCCTGGCGCACCTGCTCGGCCGCACCGCCGAGGTGGTGGTGACGCCGGGCAACCCCGGCATCCCCGGGTCGGTGGCCACGCCGCCGCAGCGCGTCGAGGCCGACCTCTACGTCGTCGGGCCCGAGGCGCCGCTGGTCGACGGGCTCGCCGACGAGCTGCGGGCCGCCGGGCGCCGGGTGTTCGGCCCGGGGGCCGACGGGGCGCGGCTCGAGGGCTCCAAGGCCTGGATGAAGGACCTGGTCGCTGCGGCCGGCGTGCCCACCGCCCGCCACGCCGCGTTCGACGACGAGGCGCGGGCGGTCGACTTCCTCCGCCGCCTGCCGCCGCCGTACGTCGTCAAGACCGACGGCCTGGCCGCCGGGAAGGGCGTGCGGGTCACCGACTCGCTCGACGAGGCGATCGACGACGTGCGGGCCAAGCTCAGCGGCGCCAGCTTCGGCGCCGCCGGCCGGCGGGTCGTCATCGAGGAGGGCATGACCGGCCCAGAGCTGTCGGTGCTCGCGGTGTGCGACGGGCGTCGGGCGGTGCCGCTGGCCCCGGCGCAGGACTTCAAGCGCGTCGGCGACGGCGACACCGGTCCCAACACCGGGGGCATGGGTGCCTACTCGCCCGTGCCGGTGGCGCCCGACGAGGTCGTCGGCGCGGTCATGGACCGGTGCGTCGAGCCGACGCTGGCCGAGCTGCGGCGCCGGGGCATCGACTACCGGGGGGTGCTGTACGCCGGGCTCATGCTCACCACGGAGGGACCCAAGCTCGTCGAGTACAACGTCCGCTTCGGCGACCCCGAGGCGCAGGTCGTGCTGCCCCGGCTGGCCTTGGACACGGATCTAGCCGGCCTACTCGCCGAGGCGGCCGACGGGCGGCTGACGGCGGCCAGCGAGCCCCGGTTCGTCGACGACGCCTGCGTGACCGTCGTGCTGGCGTCCGAGGGCTACCCGGCCGGGCACCGCACCGGCGACGTGATCGCCGGCCTCGACGACGCGGTCGCCGCCGGCGCCACCGTGTTCTGCGCGGGTGTCAAGCGCGACGATCGGGGCCGCCTGGTGACGGCCGGCGGCCGGGTCCTGGACGTCACCGCCATGGGCGCGACGATCGCCGAGGCCCGCGACCGGGCCTACGACGCCGCGTCCCGCATCTCGTGGCCCGGCTTGCACCACCGCACCGACATCGCCTTGGAGGCAGCCAAGACATGACCGCCCCCCGCAAAGTCGCCATCCTGATGGGGTCGCCCAACGACAGGGACAAGATGGCTCCCGCCGCCGACACGCTGGCTCGCTACGGCATCGAGCCCGACGTCCGGGTCATGTCGGCCCACCGCACGCCGGCGGTGGTGGCCGAGTTCGCCTCGTCGGCCCGCGACGACGGGTACGCCGCGATCATCTGCGGCGCCGGCATGGCCGCCCACCTGGCCGGGGTCGTCGCCGCCCACACGACCCTGCCGGTCATCGGCGTGCCGCTGTCGGGCGGGGCACTCAACGGCGTCGACGCCCTGTACGCCACCGTGCAGATGCCCAAGGGCATCCCGGTCGCCACCGTGGCCGTCGACGGGGCCATGAACGCCGCGCTGCTGGCGGTCCAGATGCTGGCCATCGACGACGCCGACCTCGCCGCCCAGCTCGCCAAGCACCGCGACGAGATGGTCCCTAAAGGGATATGAGTGGTTTCGGTGGCGGAGCCACCAAAACCACCGGCGTAGCCAGCGCGGGCGACGAGATGCCGCCCAAGGACGACCTGACGGGCGAGGTTGTGCATCACCGACGCACAACCTCGTCACACTAGAGAGGTGAGCAACCCCGTCCTGCCCGACGTCCTGGCCTCCCGCTACGCCAGCCGGCCGATGGTCGAGCTGTGGTCGCCCGAGAACAAGGTGCGGCTCGAGCGCCGGCTGTGGGTCGCGGTGATGGAGGCGCAGCGGGCGCTCGGCGTCGACATCCCCGCCGAGGCGATCGACGACTACCGGGCGGTGGTCGACAAGGTCGACCTGGCCTCGATCGAGGCCCGCGAGCGGGTGACCCGGCACGACGTCAAGGCGCGCATCGAGGAGTTCTCCGCGCTTGCCGGCCACGAGCACGCCCACGCCGGTATGACGTCGCGCGACCTGACCGAGAACGTCGAGCAGCTCCAGGTGCGCGCCGCCCTCGAGCTGGTGCGCGAGCGCATGGCCAGCGTGCTGGCCCGCCTCGCGAGCCGGGCGGCCGAGCACGCCACGCTGGTGATGGTCGGCCGCAGCCACAACGTCGCCGCCCAGGCCACGACGCTGGGGAAGCGGTTCGCCAACGCCGGCGAGGAGCTGCTCCAGGCCTACCGGCGCGTCGACGAGCTCGTGGCCCGCTATCCGCTGCGGGGCATCAAGGGCCCGGTGGGCACCCAGCAGGACCAGCTCGACCTGCTGGGCGGCGACCCGGGGGCCGTCGACCGGCTCGAAGCCGCGGTGCTCGAGCACCTCGGGTTCCGGGCGGCGCTCACGAACGTCGGCCAGGTCTACCCCCGGTCCCTCGACTTCGACGTCGTCGCGGCCCTGGCCCAGGCCACGGGCGGGCCGGCCAGCCTGGCCACCACGATCAGGCTCATGGCCGGCCACGAGCTGGTCACCGAGGGGTTCGCCCCCGGGCAGGTGGGCAGCTCGGCCATGCCCCACAAGATGAACACCCGGTCGTGCGAGCGGGTGAACGGGTTGGCGGTGGTCGTGCGGGGCTACCTGTCGATGGTGTCCGAGCTGGTGGGCGACCAGTGGAACGAGGGCGACGTGTCGTGCTCGGTCGTCCGGCGGGTGGCGCTGCCGGGGGCGTTCCTGGCCACCGACGGGCTGTTCGAGACGATCCTGTCCGTCCTCGACGGCTTCGGCGCCTACCCGCCCGTGATCGAGCGCGAGCTCGACCGCTACCTGCCGTTCCTGGCCACGACCAAGGTGCTCGTCGCGGCCCTGCAGGCCGGTGTGGGCCGCGAGGCCGCGCACGAGGCGATCGGGGAGCACGCCGTGGCCGTGGCCCTCGCCTTGCGCGACGGGGCGGCTGTCAACGACCTCGCCGACCGACTGGCCAGTGACGAGCGGCTCGGGCTCGACCGGGCGGCGCTGGAAACGGTGCTGGCCGACCGCGTCGGTTTCGTGGGAGCGGCGCCGCACCAGGTCGAGGCGTTCTGCCGCCAGGTCGAGGCGGTCCTGGCAGCGCATCCGCTCGCCGCCGCCTACCAGCCAGACCCGATCCTGTAAGCCATATTCGTAAGGGACCTGTCGATAAATCACCCCAGGGAGTTGCGCGATGACCGACCTCGGCCTCACCCACGTCCATTCGGGAAAGGTCCGCGACATCTACGCCATCGGCGACGACCGGCTGCTGATGGTGACCAGCGACCGCCTCTCCGCGTTCGACGTCGTGATGGCGGAGCCGATTCCCCATAAGGGGCGCGTCCTGACGGCGATGTCAGCGTTCTGGTTCGACGAGCTGTCCGACGTCGTGGCCGGGCACCTCATCTCCACCGACCTCGCCGATCTGCCCGAAGCCGCCCGCCGCGCCGCCGGTCCGGCCGACCTCGCCGGCCGCGTGATGGTGACCCGGCGGGCCGACATGTTGCCCGTCGAGTGCATCGTCCGGGGCTACCTGTCGGGCTCGGCGTGGAAGGAGTACAGCCGCTCGGGCACCATGCACGGCACGCGGCTGCCCGAGGGCCTGGAGGAATCCGACCGGCTGCCCGAGCCGGTGTTCACACCGTCGACCAAGGCCGAAGAGGGCCACGACGAGAACATCCCGTTCTCGGCGGCGGCCGAGCTGATCGGCGAGTCGCTGGCGGCCAAGGTGCGCGACGTGTCGGTCGAGCTGTACCGCCGCGGCGCCGAATGGGCGCGCGAGCGGGGCATCATCATCGCCGACACCAAGTTCGAGCTCGGGCTCGTTGACCGCGAGCTGGTGCTGTGTGACGAGGTGCTGACGCCGGACTCGTCGCGGTTCTGGCCGGTCGACGCCTGGCAGCCCGGCCGCACCCCGCCGTCGTTCGACAAGCAACCGGTGCGCGACTATCTGGAAACGCTCGATTGGGACAAGAAGCCCCCGCCCCCGCCGCTGCCGGCCGAGGTCGTGTCGGCCACCAGCCGCCGCTACATCGAGGCCTACGAGCGGGTCACGGGTCGCTCGTTCGCCGACTGGCCTGGCGCCGGCGGGTGAGCCAGCGGGTGACGCGCCGCCGGTACGCTCTCGCCATGCGCTTCTCGGTTCTCGTCGAGACCCGCCTCCACGACGGCATCGCCGATCCCGAGGGGGCGACCATCGAGCGGTCGCTGCCCGCGCTCGGCTTCGAGGGCGTCACGGGCGTGAAGGTCGGCAAGTGCTTCCGCTTCGGCATCGAGGCGGCCGACGCGGCTGCGGCCCGGGCCGAGGTCAGTGACATGTGCGCCCGGTTCCTCACGAACCCGGTCATCGAGGCGGCGACCGTCACCGTCGAAGGTCCTGCGTGATGGCCGCGCGCGTGGGGGTCGTGGTCTTCCCCGGCTCCAACTGCGAGCACGACGTCGTCGAGGCGATCGGGTCGGTCGGCGGCGAGGGCCGCCTGCTGTGGCACGGCGACACCGCGCTCGGCGACGTCGACGCGGTCGTGCTCCCCGGCGGGTTCGCCCACGGCGACTACCTGCGGCCCGGGGCCATCGCCCGCTTCTCGCCGGTCATGCCCGCGGTGGTCGAGTTCGCCGCCGGCGGCGGGCCCGTCGTCGGCATCTGCAACGGCTTCCAGGTGCTGACCGAGTCGGGGCTGCTGCCGGGCGCGCTCCAGAAGAACGCGGGGCTCAAGTTCCTGTGCGAGCCGACGGCCGTCAGGGTCGAGGCGGCCGGCACGGCGCTCACGCACGAGGTGGCGCCGGGCAGCGTCCTGCGCATTCCGATCAACCACTTCGAGGGCAACTACACGTGCAGCGCCGACACGCTGGCCGAGCTGCGCGCCGACGACCGTGTCGTCTTCCGGTACGTCGACAGCCCCAACGGGTCGACCGACGACATCGCGGGCATTTGCTCGGCGGGCCGCAACGTCGTGGGGCTCATGCCGCATCCCGAGCGGGCGAGTCACCCGCTTCTGGGCTCGACCGATGGGCTCGTGTTGCTGCGGTCGCTGCTCGTCGCGGCCGGGGCGCTCACGGCGTGATCGAGCGCGTGACCGGGCTGACGGTCAGCGCCTGATCACGAGCTCGGTCAGCTGCTTCGGGAGATTCCGGCGCGCTCGAGCACGGAACTCGGCACGCCGAGCTCTCGCCATGCCGTGTACGAGATGCCCTTGCGCTCGCTGTAGGTGGCGGCCGCGTTGACGAAGTCCTTCTCCAACGCATCGAGGTCGGTCGACGACTCGGACGCCTCGAGGGCGGCCTGCAGATCGAGTCGTTCCTGGATGAGCCGCAAGCGCTTCAGCGGATCGGCACCCACGATCTCGTTCTCGATCGTCTGCAGCCGCTTCTTCATGGATTCGGGAGACCGCTTGCGGCCCCTCTTGGGCTTGTTGGCTTCGAGCGCTTCGAGGTAGCGCCGGACGGCTCGGCCCTGATCGCGCCCTTCGGCCAACGCGGCCTTGTGCTCGTTCGACATCGGTGTGCGCTTGCGGGTAGTGGCTGGCATGCTCGGGATCTTATTTCCTTTCTTCGCGAATGTGCATATTTACGTCCTATTGGTCATTGGGTTCGGGTGGCGTCGCATACGCTTGGGACGTGACCGCCACCGAGCCGATCCACCGGGCACTCGGGCTCACCGACGACGAGGCGGCCGCCATCGGTCGCATCCTCGGTCGCGAGCCGAACCATCTCGAGCTCGCCATGTACGCCGTCATGTGGTCCGAGCACTGCTCGTACAAGTCGAGCCGCCTCCACCTGCGGCGGCTGCCGACCGAGGGCCGGTCGGTGCTGGTCGGCCCGGGCGAGAACGCCGGCGTGGTCGACGTGGGCGACGGGCTGGCGGCGGCGTTCCGCATCGAGAGCCACAACCACCCCTCGGCCATCGAGCCCTACCAGGGGGCGGCGACCGGCATCGGTGGCATCCTGCGCGACGTGTTCACGATGGGCGCGCGGCCCATCGCGCTGATGGACCCGTTGCGCTTCGGCCCGCTCGACGACGCCCGCAGCCGGTGGGTCGCCGAGGGCGTCATATCGGGTATCAGCGGCTACGGGAACTCGGTCGGCGTGCCGACGGTCGGCGGCGAGATCGTCTTCGACGAGACGTACCAGGAGAACCCGCTCGTCAACGTGTTCTGCCTCGGCATCCTGCCGCACGAGCGCCTGGTGCTGGGCCGGGCGTCGGGGGTGGGCAACCTGGCGGTGCTGCTCGGCTCGACGACCGGGCGCGACGGCATCGGCGGCGTGTCGGTCCTGGCGTCGGCGGGCTTCGGCGACGACGAGGCCGACTCGGCCAAGCGGCCCAGCGTGCAGGTTGGCGACCCCTTCGAGGAGAAGCGGCTGATCGAGGCGTGCCTCGACATGCTCGACGCCGGGCTCGTCGTCGGCATCCAGGACCTGGGGGGCGCGGGCCTCACCTGCGCCACCAGCGAGACGGCGAGCCGGGGCGGCGTGGGCATGGACGTCTACCTGTCCGAGGTGCCGCGGCGCGAGCCGGGCATGGAGCCGTTCGAGGTGATGACCAGCGAGAGCCAGGAGCGCATGCTGGCCATCGTCGAGCCCGCCCACCTCGACGAGGTCCTGGCCATCTGCTCGCGGTGGGAGGTCCGGGCCTCGGTCGTCGGCACGGTCACGGCCGGCGGGCAGCTGCGGGTGCTGGACCGGCCCGACGGATCGGTGCTGGCCGACATCCCCGCCTCGTCGCTGCACGAGGACGCACCCCTGCTCGACCGGCCCCGCGCCGAGCCCGCCGACATCCACGAGCGCCTCAGCGACTCGGCGGAGGACGCACTGCCGGTCCCGGCGGTGTCCCCCGGGGGGACCTCCGGGGGGAACGGGGAGAACGGCACCGTCGACCTGGGCGCCGACCTGCTGGACATGCTCGCCGACGGCTCGTGGGTGTGGTCGCAGTACGACCACCAGCTGTTCCTCAACACGGTCGAGGGCCCGGGCGGCGACGCCACCGTGCTGCGGCTCAAGCACCCGGTGACCGGGGCGCCCACCGGCAAGGGCCTGGCGCTGACCACCGACGGCAACCACCGGTGGTGCGCGCTCGACCCCCGGCGGGGCACGGCGCTCGTGGTCGCCGAGGCGGTCGCCAACCTGTCCTGCGTCGGCGCACGCCCGCTGGCCCTGGTCAACTGCCTCAACTTCGGCAACCCCGAGCACCCCGAGGTCATGTGGCAGCTGTCCGAGGCGATCGACGGCATGGGCGAGGCGTGCCGGTCCCTGCGGGTGCCGGTCGTCGGCGGCAACGTGAGCCTCTACAACGAGAGCCGCGGGCGTGACATCGACCCGACGCCCGTCGTGGCTGTGCTCGGCCTCGTCGACCGGCTCGTGGCGCCGCCGCCGGGCGTGCGGCTGGTCGAGCGGACGCGAATCGTGCTGCTCGGTCCCGAGGCGGCCGGGCTGTCGGGCTCGCGGTGGGCCTGGGCCCGGGGCCACCGGCGGGGCTCGCCACCACCGCTCGACCTGGCCGCCCACGCGGCCGCCTGCGAGCTGATCCGCGGCCTGGTCGCCGACGGGCTGGTCCTCGGCGTGCACGACGCGGCCGACGGCGGGGTGGGGTTGGCCCTGGCCGAGATGGCGGTCGCGTCCGAGGTCGGGTTCCGGGTGGCGCCACCTCTGGGCGAAGACCCGCGGTGGCTGTTCGCCGAGGCGCCGGGCCGGTTCGTGCTGTCGGTCGACCCGGCCGCGGTCGGCGAGGTGCAGCGGCGCCAGGGCGCAGCCGCCGTGCATGGCACGGTCATCGGCGAGGCCGGGGGCGACCGGCTGACCGTCGAGGGCGTGGTCGACATCCCGCTGGCTGACGCAGTGGCCGCCTGGCGCGGCCGCCTACCGGCACTGCTGGGTCACGGCACGACCCAGGGCTGAGGTGGCCCGCCTCAGCCGCGATCGAGCGCGCCG
>JBKPAS010000073.1:0-10626 GCA_046744265.1 Actinomycetota bacterium | reverse complement strand
CCGACGTAGTCGACCGTGCAGTGGGCCACGACCAGGCGCATCGGCCCGGAGGCTACCGACGCTGCCGGGGCCGCCCGCGAAGGTTCGCCCTGATCGCCTCCCGCCGAGCCCGCAGCTCCCGGTGCGTGAGCCGGGTCGTCGGGTCCTCGATGCCGAACGACGCCCGCACGGACGTCAGGTCGACCGGCACGCCCCGGGGGTCGACGCCGACGTCGGCGGCGATGCGGTCCCCGTGCCGGGTGGCGAAGTACACCGAGATCTCGGCGATCTGCCCGAACAGGTCGAGGTCGGGCGCGAGGCGGGCGATGGCCCCGTCGAGGAAGACCATGTTCTTGACGAAGAGCATGAGCTCCTTGGGAAACCGGGCGCCGAGTCCGAGCAGGCCCTTGATCACCTGCTGCAGCTCGCCGACCAGCTGGTCGCCGGTCAGCGTCGTCGGGTCGACGGGCGGCTGGTCGAGCTTCAGCTCGCGGATCACCCGGTCGACGTCGACGTCCGGCGGCAGGGCGCCGAGGTCGCGCAGCGCGGCGACCTGGCTGCGCAGGTCGTTGGTCGCGCCGCCCATGAGCATTCGCAGCAGCGCCACCCGGCGGGTCTCGGACAGCCGCCCGGTGATGCCGAAGTCGAGCAGGGCCGTCCGCCCGTCGGGCATGACGAACAGGTTCCCGCCGTGGAGGTCCCCGTGGAAGATGCCGTGCAGGATCGACCCCTCGAGCGAGGCGATCATCCCCGCCCGGATCACCGCCTCGGTGTCGACCCCGGCGTCCCGCATGCCGGCCACGTCGTCGAAGGCGAAGCCGTCGAGCCGCTCCATCACCAGCACCCGCCGGGTCACCAGCTCGGGGTGGGGACGGGGCACGACGTACGTGCGCTGGTCGAGCTCGGCGAACGTGCGGGCGATGTCGAGCATGTTCTCGGCCTCGAGGCGGAAGTCGAGCTCCTCGGCGATGGTCTCGGCGAACAGCTCGACCAGCGCCGGCGGGTTGGCCAGCGCCGAGATCGGGATGCGACCGACCAGGTGCGGGGCCAGCCAGGCCATGACCCGCAGGTCCTGCCGGACCAGGTCGGCGACCATGGGCCGCTGGACCTTCACGACGACCGTCTCGCCCGTCCTGAGCGTGGCGGCGTGGACCTGGGCGATGGACGCCGACGCCAGGGGAGTGCGGTCGATCCACCGGAACACCTCGTCGAGCGGCCGGCCGAGGTCGGACTCGATCACCTCGCGCACCACTCGGAACGGCTCGGGCGGCACCTTGTCTCGGCACAGCTTGAACTCGTCGACCAGCTCGGCGGGGAAGATGCCCTCGCCGGACGAGATGATCTGCCCGAGCTTGATGTAGGTCGGTCCGAGGCGCTCGGCCGCGCGGCGCAGCCGCCGGGAGATGCCCGCCCGGCTCGTGGTGCCGCCCGCCCGGATAGTCGATACAGATTCCGCCCCGGTCGACTCCGGCAGAGGGCGGCGGAATCTGTATCGATCCCGAACGGCCCACAGCCCGACCGCAGTGCCGAGGCGGCCGGTTACCCGGACCATGCGGCGCCACGGCGGCCACCGGTCGGGGCGGGTCAGCTCGGGGACCTCGGCCTTCACCCGGGCGCGGGTCTCGGCGAGGCCCTTCCGCCAGGGGAGGGACTCGGGGTCGTCGAGCGTCCACGGGGGGTTGTCGCTGAACGACCCAAGGGCGAGGTCGGTGGGGGCGACCGGCATCGGCATCAGCGCCGAGTCTGCCGGACTCGGCGCCGTTCCGGCAGGTCGGGCCACCGGAACGGCCGTGGTCAGGTCAGCGGCTTCACGGGACGACGTGGCCGTCGGCCACGGCGACGCCCTCGGCCCGCAGGCGGGAGGCGTGCTCGGTCTCGTGCCCGGGCACGAGGCGGCCGGTGGTCGTCACCACCCGCCACCAGGGCACGTCGTCGACCGTGGTGGCCAACAGGTGGCCGACGGCCCGGGCCGCCCCGGGGAACCCCGCCTCGGCGGCTACCTCGCCATAGGTGACGACCTCGCCCGGCTCCAGCGACTGGAGCACGCGGACGACCGCCTGCTCGAATCGGGACATGTCCGGGACGATAGAAGCTGCCGCCGGGCGGGTCGCCGTGATCACCGGCGCCAGCCGGGGCCTGGGCGCCGGGATGGCGGCCCGGTTCGCCGAGGCGGGGCTCCGCCTCGGGTTGTGCGCCCGGCACGAGCCGACGGCCCCGGCCCAGCTCGGGCGAGCCGCCGCGGCCGCCGCGGCCGCCGGTGACGTCCTGACCGCCGGGCTCGACGTCACCGACGCCGAGGCGATCGACAGGTTCGCGGCCGAGGTCGCCGATCGGCTGGGGCCGATCGACCTGTGGATCAACAACGCCGGCGTCCTCGAGCCCATCGCCCCGCTGCGCGAGGCCGACCCGGCGCAGATCGAGGCCCACGTCCGCACGAACGTGCTCGGCGTGCTCTACGGCAGCCGGGCCTTCGTCCGCCACGTGCGCACTCGCGCCCGCAGCACCGACGGCCCAGCGGTCCTCGTCAACATCACCTCGGGCGCCGCCACGTCCGTGTACCCGGGCTGGACCGCCTACGGCGCCGCCAAGGCGGCCGTCGACCAGGCCACCCGCGTGATCGCGGCCGAGGAACGCGACGCCGGCCTCCACGCCTATGCCATCGCCCCCGGCCTCGTCGACACCGACATGCAGGCGCTGATCCGCGCCACCCCCGCCGAGGCGTTCCCCCGGGTCGAGCAGTTCCGCCAGCGGGCCGAGAGCGGCGCCTTCAACAGCACCGCCTGGGTCGCCGACCACATCCTCGCGGCGGCGTTCGACCCGGCCGCGGAGCCCGTCGACACCGTCTGGCGCATCCCCGACGAGCCCCGCCCCGATTATTAGGTCCACCTACTCCTGTGCTATCGCGTGGCACACTTTGTGCGCGCAACGTCGCCGCCAAAAGGTAAAACCATGTCACGAGGAGGTGGAACGATGACGCGCCATTCGGGTCTCGTATTCCGGTTCCGGCGCACCCGTCCAGGCGGCGACGACTGGGAGCCGCTGCGTATCACCGTGCGCGAGCTGCGCCGCCACGGGCTGCGTCGCTGGCCCCAGGCGCCGGGTGTCTATTTCCCGCAGGACGGCAGCTTGCATTGCCGGCGCTGCGTGACCGACCCCCGCACCCGGGCCGCCATCGTCCGCCGCCACCACGACCACGACCAGATGCTCGTGCTGTTCGGCGGCGAGGACGAGGTGGCGCTGATCGACAACAATTGCGCCACCCACGGCCGGCCGGCCGCACAACCGGCGTAGGCGCCGGCGTCGAGCACCGGGTTCAGCCCGCCGCCGCGATCACCGCCTCCGCCAGCTCGAGCCGGCAGATCAGCAGGTCCGGCAGGTACAGGTTGGGCTGGTTGTAGACCAGCGGCGACCCGTCGAGCCGCGAGGTGTGCAGCCCGGCCGCGCGGGCCACGGCAACCGGCGCCGCGGAGTCCCACTCGTACTGCCCGCCGCTGTGGGCGTAGACGTCGGCCTCACCGATCACCACGGCCATGGCCTTGGCCCCGGCCGAGCCGAGCGGGACCAGCTCGCCGCCGAGCGCGTCGGCGATCAGCGACGCCTCCGCCGGCGGCCGGCTGCGGCTGACGAGGACCCGGGGCGGCCCGTCGTAGGCCGGCGGCGGGGGTGGGGGTGGCGAGGTCGCCAGCACGAGGTCCCGCGCCGGCAGGGCCACCGCCCCGGCGACCGGCGAGCCGTCCACGACCAGCGCCACGTGCACGGCCCAGTCGGTGCGGGGCACCTCGCCGAACTCGCGGGTGCCGTCGAGGGGATCGACGATCCACACCCGGCGCTGGGACACCCGCTCCTCGGTCGCCACCTGCACGCCCTCCTCGGACAGCACGGTGTCGTCGGGCCGGGCCTCGGCCAGCAGCCGCATGATGAGCTCGTGCGCCGCGGCGTCGCCGGCGTCGCGCAGGGTCCGGGGGTGCACGGCCTCGGCGGCCAGCCTCGCTCGCAGGTCGACGAGCAGCGCCCCTGCCTCCTTCGCCACCCGGGCGGCGAGGTCGTGGTCGTCTCCGGTGACGGTGGACGGGGCGGACGGGGCCGGCATGACCCGATACTTACCCCACCGGCCATCGCCCGAGGGAATTGCCTACCTCGCAGGTCGGAATTTAGCCTGGGCCGACCATGTCCACGACGTACGAGCTGACGCACCTCCAGGCGCTGGAGGCCGAGGCGATCCACATCACCCGCGAGGTGGCCGCCGAGTTCGAGCGTCCGGTGCTGCTGTTCTCGGGCGGGAAGGACTCGGCCGTCATGCTGCACCTGGCGGTCAAGGCGTTCGCCCCGGCCCGCCTGCCGTTCCCGGTCATGCACGTGGACACCGGCCACAACTTCCCCGAGGTCCTCGAGTTCCGCGACCGGCGGGTGGCCGAGCTGGGCGTGCGGCTGGTGGTGGCCAGCGTCCAGGAGGCGATCGACGCCGGCAAGGTCGTCGAGGAGACCGGCCCCCGGGCCAGCCGCAACCGGCTGCAGACCACGGCGCTGCTCGACGCCATCGAGGCCAACCGGTTCGACGCCGTGTTCGGCGGGGCGCGCCGAGACGAGGAGAAGGCCCGGGCCAAGGAGCGGGTCTTCAGCTTCCGCGACGACTTCGGGCAGTGGGACCCGAAGAACCAGCGCCCCGAGCTGTGGACCCTGTTCAACGGCCGCCACCGGCCGGGCGAGCACATCCGGGTCTTCCCGCTCTCGAACTGGACCGAGCTCGACATCTGGCAGTACGTCGCCGGCGAGGGCGTCGGGCTGCCGCCGATCTACTTCGCCCACCGCCGCCGGGTGTTCCTGCGCGACGGCATGTGGCTGGCCGAGAACCCCTGGACCCCGCTGATCGAGGGCGAGGAGGTCGAGGAGCGCCTGGTCCGCTTCCGCACGGTCGGCGACGCCACCTGCACCGGTGCCGTCGAGTCGTCGGCCACCGACCTCGAGTCCGTCATCGCCGAGACCGCCGCCACCCGGCTCACCGAGCGGGGCGCCACCCGCGCCGACGACCGCATCAGCGAAGCAGGCATGGAAGACCGCAAGCGCGAGGGATACTTCTGACGCATGGAGCTGCTGCGCTTCGCCACGGCGGGCTCGGTCGACGACGGCAAGTCGACGCTGATCGGGCGCCTGCTCTACGACTCGAAGGCCATCTTCGAGGACCAGCTCGAGGCGGTCGAGCGCACCAGCCTGGCGCGGGGTGACGCCTACACCGACCTGGCGCTGCTCACCGACGGCCTGCGGGCCGAGCGCGAGCAGGGCATCACGATCGACGTCGCCTACCGCTACTTCGCCACCCCCAAGCGGAAGTTCATCATCGCCGACACCCCCGGGCACATCCAGTACACGCGCAACATGGTCACGGGGGCGTCGACCGCCGACCTGGCGCTCGTGCTCATCGACGCCCGCAAGGGGGTCATCGAGCAGTCGCGGCGCCACGCCTTCCTCGCCTCGCTGCTCGGCATTCCCCACCTGGTGCTGTGCGTCAACAAGATGGACCTGGTCGGCTGGTCGCAGGAGCGCTTCGAGGAGATCAAGGCGGACTTCCGGGCCTTCGCCATGAAGCTCGACGTGCGCGACCTCACGTTCGTCCCGATCTCGGCGCTGCACGGCGACAACGTGGTCGAGCGGTCGTCGAACATGGACTGGTACGAGGGTGCCGCGCTGCTGCACCACCTCGAGGAGGTGTACATCGCCAGCGATCGCAACCTCATCGACGCCCGGTTCCCGGTGCAGTACGTCATCCGGCCGCAGAATCAGACCGACGACGAGCTGCACGACTACCGGGGCTACGCCGGCACGGTGGCCGGCGGGGTGATGAAGCCGGGCGACGAGGTCGTCGTGCTGCCGTCGGGCTTCACGTCCACCATCGCCTCGGTCGAGACGGCCGACGGGCCGGTCGACGAGGCGTTCGCGCCGATGGCCGTGACGATCAGGCTGACCAACCACGTCGACGTGTCGCGGGGCGACATGATCTGCCGCGACCACAACCGGCCCCACGTCGGGCAGGACATCGACGCGATGGTGTGCTGGATGACGTCCGACGCCGAGCTGCGGGCCGGCGCCAAGCTGGCGATCAAGCACACGACCCGGTGGGGCCGCGCCCTGGTCAAGGACCTGCAGTACCGGCTCGACGTCAACACGCTGCACCGCGACGAGTCGGCGTCGTCCCTGACGTTGAACGAGATCGGCCGGGTGCGGCTGCGGACGACCGTGCCCCTGTTCTTCGACGAGTACCGGCGCAACCGGGCGACCGGCAGCTTCGTCCTCGTGGACGAGGCGTCGAACAACACGGTGGCTGCCGGGATGATCCTTGGGCCGACCGAGGTCACGGCGTAGCACCGATGGCCTCGGCGAACGTCGTCTGGCACTCGGGCTCGGTCGACCGCGGCGACCGGCCGTCGGCCGGGGCCACGGTGTGGTTCACGGGGCTGTCCGGCTCGGGCAAGTCGACGGTGGCCGCGTCGGTCGAGCGATCGCTGCTGGCGGCCGGGCGGCCCGCCTACCTGCTCGACGGCGACAACCTGCGGCACGGGCTCAACGCCGACCTCGGCTTCTCGGCCGGCGACCGCACCGAGAACATCCGCCGGGTCGGTGAGGTGGCCCGGCTGTTCGCGGACGCCGGGGTGGTGGCGCTGGTGCCGGTGATCAGCCCGTACCGGGCGGACCGGGATCGGGTGCGGTCCATTCACGAGGCGGTGGGGCTGCCGTTCGTCGAGGTGTTCGTCGACACCCCGCTGTCGGTGTGCGAGCAGCGCGATCCCAAGGGCCTGTACGCCAAGGCCCGGGCCGGCGAGATCCGGGGGTTCACGGGCATCGACGACCCGTACGAGGCCCCGGCCGACCCCGACCTGCGCCTGACGCCGTCCGACGGCGACCCCGATGCGCAGGCCGAGCTCGTCCTCCGCACCCTCGACAAGCGGCTCTGACGGGTTGCGCCGGCGGGCGCTCGATCCGCGTGCGGACGTGGTTGCCGAGCAAGCAATTCGCCACGCGGATGCTGGCGGAGGCGGCCTAGCCTCCGCGGCATGGATGCTGCGGCTCGGCACAGCGCGGCCGTCGAGGTAGCGCTCGAGGGGTACGCGCCGTTGTCCGACGCCGAGGCGTGCGACATCGAGCGGGTCCGGCGGCTGGCCGCCGACCACGACCCGTGGAGCCGCTCGTCGCCGTTGCACGTGACGGGGTCGGCCGTGGTCGTGCATCCGGCGAGCGAGCGAGTCCTGCTGCGCTGGCACGAGCGCATGGGCAGCTGGCTGCAGGTCGGCGGCCACGCGGACCCGGGGGAGACCGACCCCCTCGTCACCGCCCGGCGCGAGGCACGGGAGGAGACCGGCCTCGACGACCTCGCCGGCTGGCCCAACCCCGAGCGGCCCCCACTCGTGCACGTCGTGGTCGTCCCCGTGCCCGCCGGGCGGGGCGAGCCGTTCCACGAGCACGCCGACTTCCGCTACGTGCTCGCCACGGCCACGCCCGACGCCGTGACCGCCGAGACGGACACCGCCCGCCTGCAGTGGCTGACGTTCGCCGAGGCGGCCGCCGTCGTGGCCGAGGACAACCTCGCCGAGACGCTGTCCCGCATCGCCGCCCTCGGGCCGCGCGACTAGTCCGGGCTCGCGAGAGAGCACTTTTCGACAAGACCCGGCTCCTGGCGCAGCCGTACGTTGCGCCTCGTGACCACACGATCACGACGACGACGGCTGGTGGGCCGCGGCCCGCTGTTCCAGGGCGGCGGCCACGTCGTCGGCCCGGGTCCGCCGGCCCAGCCAGCGGGCGAGGCTGGGCTTGTGCACGGCCCAGGCCACGACCGGCCGGTCGTTGCGCCGCTCGACCGCCAGGCCCAGCGAGCTGGGCACGCACCGCTCGACGTCGGCCCACGGGACCACGACCGTGCGGACCGGGTTGCGCACCGTGACGCCGGCCGCCGACGCGGCGAGCAGGGGATGCGTGCCCCACCGCCAGGCGAACACGGGGAACAGGCCGAACACCGCCGTGGCCACGAGCGCCCCGGCGCCGCCGGTCACCGCGGCCACGAGCGCGGCGACCGACAACACGCCGCCCACCAGGCCGATCGCCCAGGCGCCGACCCGGGTCCACCGGCCGGGGTGCCACACCTGCTCGAGGTCGTCGTCGGCGGACATGCCCGCATGATGGCCGGTCCCCACCGGCCGGCGGGCCGTGGCTGTCACGGCACGGCCGTATGGGTTGATGGCGGGCCGATCGGCCCCCCTGATCGGCCCGCCGATGAGTTCTGCGCCCGCCGACCGTCGATACCCGCGTACCCACTCGCTACAGTATTCCCTATCGGAACACTAGGAACCCAGCACTGGGGGAGCGTTTCACCATGTCGTCCATCGTGACCGAGGGGCTGGTCCGCCAGTTCAACGGTCTCACCGCCGTCGACCACGTCGACCTCGAGATCAAGCCGGGGGAGATCTACGGCTTCCTCGGCCCCAACGGGGCGGGCAAGACCACGACCGTCCGCATGCTGTGCACGCTGCTGGCGCCGACCGGGGGCCGGGCCGTCGTCGCCGGCTACGACGTCGCCAGCGAGCCGGGCCAGGTCCGGCTGCGCATCGGCGCCGCGCTGCAAGAGGTCGCCCTCGACCCCAAGCAGTCCGGCGCCGAGCTGCTGCGGCTGCAGGGCCTGCTGTACGGGCTGCCCAAGGCCGCGCTCAAGCGCCGCGTCGCCGAGCTCGGCAGCCTGATCGACCTCACCGACGCGCTCGACCGGCCGATCGGCACCTACTCCGGGGGCATGAAGCGCCGGCTCGACCTGCTGGCCGCGCTGGTGCACAACCCCGAGATCCTGTTCCTCGACGAGCCGACGACCGGCCTCGACCCGGTCAGCCGGGCCAAGGTGTGGGACGAGGTGCGCCGGCTCAACGACGAGCTGGGCATGACGATCTTCCTGACGACCCAGTACCTGGAAGAGGCCGACGTCCTCGCCGACCGGGTCGGCATCATCAACGGCGGCCGCATCGTGGCCGAGGGCACCCCCGACGAGCTGAAGCGGTCGGTCGGCGCCGACGTGATCGTCGCCCGGCTCGACGGCGACGCGGCGGCCGTGTGCCCGATGGTCCAGTCGGTGCCCGGCGTGCAGTCGGTCGAGGCCCACGGCAACGAGCTCGTCGTCACCACCGACAACGGGTCGGCCGCCATCAGCCCGGTCGCGGTCGCGCTCAGCACCTGCGAGGTCCCGGTGCGCGACCTCACGCTGCGCACGCCGACGCTCGACGACGTGTTCCTCGAGCTGACCGGCAGCCACATCGAACAGCACGACGGGCACGACGACGAGGAGGCTGCGTGATGACCACCGTCGACACCACCGCCCCCACGACCAGCGGCCCCGGCGGGGCCGGGGCGTCCGGCCGGGCCGGCGCGCCTGATGCCGTGCCGAGCGGCGACGCCCTGCGGGCCCGGCCCGCCGGGTTCGTCCATGACCTGTCGGCCATCGCCGGGCGGGCGCTGCGGGCCGTGCCCCGCGACGCCGAGTCGGTCGTCCCGCCGATCTTCATCGCCCTGTTCTTCTTCGTGGTCAACATCGCCACGCTCGGCGACCTGACTGAGCGCCAGATCACCGGGTTCGACGTCAAGGACTTCCAGATCGCGACGGCGATCCTGCTCGGCGTCACCGGGGTCTCGCGGGCGGGGGCGCTCGTCCTCGACGTGCAGGACGGCTACTTCGACCGGCTGCTGCTCACGCCCGTGCGCCGGCTGGCGATCCTGCTCGGCCACATGGTCGCCGACGTGGCGGTCGCCGCCGTGCTCACCGTGCCGATCATCGTGCTCGGGCTCATCCTGGGCGTGCGGTTCGAGTCGGGGCCGCTCGGCGTGCCGGCCTTCATCCTGCTGGCCTCGCTGTGGAGCCTGGCGTTCGCCGGGTTCGGCTACGCCATCGCCCTCAAGACCGGCAACCCGGCGGCGGTGAACTCGAGCTTCCTGCTGTTCTTCCCGTTCCTGTTCCTGACCACGTCGTACGTGCCCCGGTCGCAGCTGTCGGGCTGGCTCGATGCCGTCGCCGGCGTCAACCCGGTCACGTACCTGCTCGAAGGGCTGCGGTCGCTGGTCATCAGCGGCTGGGAGTGGGACGAGTTGGGCAAGGCGCTCGTCGCCATCGCGGTCGTGGCGGCGATCAGCATGTCGCTCTGCTTCGCCGCCCTGCGGGGGCGCCTCGCCCGGGGCTGACCGGGCACCCCCGCCCCGCCCCGAGATCTCGAGACGGGTGCCGTCTGCGGCGGCCGCACCTGCTCCCGAGGAACGCTCCGCCCGCCGGGTCAGCCGGCGGGCGGAGCCGCGTCGGGCCTCGAACCTGCCCCCGAAGTCGTCGTGGACACAGCCACTTCGGGGGCGAGAACGGGTCGGTCAGCCGGCGGGCGGAGCCGCGTCCGGCCGCGTGTCGCGGGCCGCGTCGAGGCCGATCGGGTTGAAGCGGGGGATGGCGCCCGCGGCGACGATCGCGGCCGTGACCGGCGCCAGCGCCCGCTCGATGGCGTCGAGCTCGGCGGCGCCCAGGCCGGCGTAGGCGGCGCTCGCCGTCTGGTCGGTCAGGTGCTCGATGCCGCCGTGGGCCTCCCGCCCCACCGGGGACAGCGCGCCGGTATCGTCGAGCCAGCCGCGGCGGCGGAGCCG
>JBKPAS010000036.1:0-9714 GCA_046744265.1 Actinomycetota bacterium | reverse complement strand
GCCCGCAGGCGTTTGAAAGCCTGCGCCTTTCCGGAAGGAAGGTTCGGCGGCCGGAGCGCACCCTTTCCACCGTCGATCACAACGTGCCGACGACCGATCGCAGCTTGCCGATTGTCGACCCAATCTCGAAGCAGCAAATCGATACGCTGCGCACGAATTGTCGCGAATTCGGCATCACGCTGTACGACATTCACGATGTCCGCCAGGGCATTGTGCATGTGATTGGCCCCGAGCAGGGCTACACACAGCCGGGAATGACGATCGTCTGCGGCGACAGCCACACGTCGACCCATGGCGCGTTCGGCGCCCTGGCGTTCGGGATCGGGACCAGCGAGGTCGAGCACGTCCTCGCCACCCAGACGCTCTACGAGAAGATCTGGGACGCCCACACCGTCGCCGTCACGCCGTCGGGCGAGACGATCCTGTACATCGACCGCCACCTCGTCCACGAGGTCACGAGCGCCCAGGCGTTCGACGGCCTGCGGCTGGCCGGCCGCACGGTCCGCCGGCCCGACCTCACCGTGGCGACGATGGACCACAACGTGCCGACGACCGGCATCGGTGAGCCCATCGCCGACCCCATCTCCGCCAAGCAGATGGAGGTGCTCCGCAAGAACTGCGCCGAGTTCGGCATCACCTGCTACCCGATGGGCGACCCGGGGCAGGGCATCGTCCACATCATCGGGCCCGAGCAGGGCCTCACCCAGCCGGGCATGACCATCGTGTGCGGCGACAGCCACACGTCCACCCACGGGGCGTTCGGGGCGCTGGCCTTCGGCATCGGCACGAGCGAGGTCGAGCACGTCCTCGCCACGCAGACCCTGCCCCAACAGCGGCCGGGCACCATGGCCGTCACGGTCGAGGGCGATCTGCCGGCGGGCACCACGGCCAAGGACGTGATCCTCGCCATCATCGGCCGTATCGGCACCGGCGGCGGCATCGGCTCGATCATCGAGTACCGCGGCAGCGCCATCCGCTCGCTGTCGATGGAGGGCCGCATGACGGTCTGCAACATGTCGATCGAGGCCGGGGCCAAGGCGGGCCTGGTCGGCCCCGACGACACGACGTTCGCCTACGTCGAGGGCCGCCGGCACGCCCCGACCGGCGCGGCGTGGGAGCGGGCGCTCGACGACTGGCGCACCCTGCCCACCGACGAGGGCGCCACCTTCGGCAAGGAGGTCGAGCTCGACGCGGCGGCCATCGTGCCCCACGTGTCGTGGGGCACGAACCCGGGCCAGGTGGTGCCGATCACCGGCGCGGTGCCCGAGCCCGACTCGTTCGCCGACCCGTCCGACCGGAACGCCGCCGAGCGGGCGCTCGACTACATGGGCCTCTCCGCCGGCACGCCGGTCCGCGAGATCGCCGTCGACACGGTGTTCATCGGCTCGTGCACCAACGGCCGCATCGAGGACCTGCGCGCCGTGGCCGCCGTCGCCGAGGGCCGGCACGTGGCCGACGGGGTGCGGACGCTGGTCGTCCCCGGCTCGCACGCGGTCAAGTCCCAGGCCGAGGCCGAGGGCATCGACAAGGTCCTGACCGCCGCCGGGTTCGACTGGCGCGAGCCCGGGTGCTCGATGTGCCTAGCCATGAACCCCGACAAGCTGGCCCCGGGCGAGCGCGCCGCCTCGACCAGCAACCGCAACTTCGAGGGGCGCCAGGGGCGGGGTGGGCGCACCCACCTCGTGTCCCCCGCCGTGGCCGCGGCCACGGCCATCGCCGGAACCTTCGCCGCCCCGTCCGACCTGTCCTGATCGAGGAGACCGCTGATGGAAGCAGTTCGCATCGTGCAGGGGACTGCGGTCCCCCTCGACCGGTCCGACGTCGACACCGACCAGATCATCCCCGCCGAGTGGCTCAAGCGGGTCGAGCGCACCGGCTTCGGCCGGGGCCTGTTCTCGACCTGGCGCGACGACCGCAACTTCGTGCTCAACGACGAGCGCTACGCGCAGGCCCGCATCCTGGTGGCGGGGCCCAACTTCGGGACCGGCTCGTCGCGCGAGCACGCGGTGTGGGCCATCCTCGACTACGGGTTCCAGGCCGTTGTCAGCCCCCGCTTCGGCGACATCTTCCGCAACAACTCGACCAAGAACGGGCTGGTCCCGGTCGTCGTGCCGGCCGAGGTCGGCGAGGCGCTGATGCGGGCCGTCGAGGCCGACCCCGACCTCGAGCTGACGATCGACGTCGAGCGGCGCACGCTGTCCGCCCCGGCGGCCGGCATCGAGTGCGTGTTCCCTCTCGACGGCGCCACCCGCGAGCGGTTCCTCGAGGGGCTCGACGACATCGGCATCACGCTGCGCAGCGAGGCCGACATCACGGGCTACGAGGAACGCCGGGCCGTCTGGCTGCCCACCCTCACGGCCTGACGAGCCGGACCCGAGCCCGGCGGCCCGGGCCTCGGCCTCAGGCGGTGATGGGCTTCACCCCGTTGCTCGACAGCGTCTGGGCCAGCGTGACCGCGGTGCCGGTCGGCGAGCTGGAGACCCGCACCCGGTCGACCAGGGCCTGCATGATCGCCAGGCCCCGGTGGCCGACGTCGCTGGCCGGCGGCATGTCGAACGTCGACGGCACGTAGAAGCCGGTACCCGTGTCGGTGACGTCGACGATGCAGATGCTGTCGTCGCGGGAGATGCTCACCGCGAACGAATCGCACACCGCGTGGAGGACCACGTTGTTGAACGCCTCGGCGGCCGCCAGCACCAGCCGGTCGCGGGCGTCGGACGTCATGTCGAGCGGTAGAAGGACTCGCCGGACGAACGCCCTGGCAGCGGGCACTGCGGCAGGCTCGCGCCGAAACCTCGTGCTCGCCAGCATCTCCATCGCCAGGGGCCGTACCCCCGTGCACGCGGTCACAAACTCCGCGAAAACCCTCGTTACGCAGCGTGCGCACGCCGTCACCAGGTGTTTCGCGCCCGTCAGCGACGCCGAGCCGGGTCCCCCGAACGACCGCATAGAGTCCCCATGGCCATGGCTTCGCACCATCCCGTCCACCTCACGTTGCCGGCGGAACCGGGCTCGGTCCGCCTGGCCCGGCTCGTGGCTGCCGGCGTCGCGGCCGACGCCGGCCTGAGCATCGACGACGCCGAGGACCTGCGCATCGCGGTGAGCGAGCTGGTGGCGCTGCTCGTCGAGGGGTCCGACGACCCCTCCCGCCCCGCCCACATCGCCTACGAGCGCGCGCCCGGCGTGGTCGAGGTGACCGGCGAGGTCGAGCTGTCGGTGACGGCGCCGGGCGACCCGGTGGCACCGACCGACGACCTGGCGCTCGAGATCCTGCGGGTGGTGGTCGACGAGCACGTCTTCGAGGTCGACGGCGGCAAGCGGCGCTTCCATCTGGTCAAGCGGGCGCGCATCCCCACATGACCGAGCCGGGAGCGAACGGCATCAGCCTCGACGAGCTGTTCCGTCAGTACCGGGAGACCCGGCAGCGTGCGTTGCGGAACCGCCTCGTCGAGGCGCACCGCGGCCTCGCCGCCTCGATCGCCCACGACTACCGGGGCCGGGGCGTCGACCTCGACGACCTGGTGCAGATCGCCATGCTCGGCACGCTCAAGGCGGTCGAGCGGTTCGACCCCGACCGGGGCATCCCGTTCTCGTCGTTCGCCAGCCGCACGGTCAACGGCGAGATCAAGCGCTACTTCCGGGACCGGACGTGGGCGGTCCGCCCGCCCCGCAGCGCCCAGGAGCGGCACCTCGACCTGCGCCGGGCGACCACGGCCCTGTCGGCCCGCCAGGGCCGTCCGCCGAGCGTGGCCGAGCTGGCCGAGGAGCTCGACCTCTCCGAGGACGAGGTGCTCGAGGCCATGGAGGCCGGCGCCGCCTATCGGGCGACCAGCCTCGACGCCCGCCGCCCCGGCGACGAGGACGGCTCGCCGCTGGCCGAACGGCTGCCGGGCGGCGACGTCCCCAGCCGGCCGGTCGAGCTGCGGATGCTGGTCGGGCAGCTACTGCGGACCCTGCCGGCGCGCGAGGCCGAGATCCTCCGCCTGCGCTTCTACGAGGAGCTCACGCAGAGCGAGATCGCCGAGCGCCTGGGCATCAGCCAGATGCACGTGTCCCGGCTGATCCGCCGGTGCCTGCTGGAGCTCCGCGAGACCCTGGACCGCTGACGCCGTCTGACGCCGGCGAGGGTCAGGACTCGACGGTGAGCAGGTCGTGCAGCCGCGTGATCTCGAACAGCCGCTGCACCTGCGAGGGCACTTTCCGCACCGCGAACCGGGCGCCGGCCGCCTCGGCGTAGCGGTGCAGCGCCACCAGGGTGCCGAGGCCGCTGGAGTCGACGAACCGCACGTCGCTCAGGTCGAGGCTGAGCGACGTGGCGCCGCCGTCGTACACGGCCGCCAGCTCGCGCTTCACATCGTCGGACGTGACGATGTCGAGGTCACCACCGAGGCGAGCGACCACCTGCTCGCCGGACCGCTCGACGATCTCGAGGTTGGCCTGCTCACTCACCCGCCGCACGCTAGCGGCCAACTACAGACCGCACATGGATCGCGCTCGTCGTGGCGCGCCCAGCACGCCGTGGCTAGTCGAGCCACTCGTCGAGGTTCGGCAACCGCGGCGCCCGCAGCCAGGCGTCGAACAGCCCGGACAGGTCGTGGCCCGGCCCCGCCCGCTCGGCCGCCAGCGCCTCGAAGTCGGCCGTGCTGGCGGAGCCGCCGCCGTAACGGTCCACCCAGGCCCGCAGCAGGCCGAAGAAGGCCTCGTCCCCCAACTCGTGGCGCAGGACGTGCAGCGTCATCGCCCCCCGGAAGTAGACCGACGGGTCGAACAGGCGCCCCGGCCCGGGGTCGCCGGGTGGCAGGTCGAGCCGGCCCTGGGCGGCGGACGAGGCCGCGTGGGCCGCCTCGTCGGCCGACAGGCCGCCGGTCCGCTCGTCCCACAGCCACTGGGCGTAGGTGGCGAACCCCTCGTTCAGCCAGATGTCCCGCCAGGTGGCCGGGCTGACGGCGTCGCCGAACCACTGGTGGGCCAGCTCGTGGGCGAGGGCGTCCTCGTCGCCGACCCCGTCGATGCCGAACAGCGACAGCGTCTGGGTCTCGAGGGCCAGGCCCAGCTCGTCGTCGACGACCGCCGTCCCGTAGGTCGCGAACGGGTAGGGGCCGAACAGGTCGTCGAATACGTCGATCATCTGGGCCGTCCGCGCCACGGCCGGCTCGGCCTCGTCGGCCACGTCCGTGTCGAAGGCGTGGCGGATGGGCAGCCCGCCCGGTCCTTCGGCCTCGACGAGCCGCATGTCGCCGATCACGATCTGGACCAGGTAGCTGGCCATCGGGTCCGGCGCGTCGAACACCCACCGCGTGCGGCCGTCGCCGGCCGCGGCCCGCTCGGCGAGGCGGCCGTTGGCGGCCACCTCGAGGCCGTCGGGCGCGGTGATGCGCAGCTCGTAGGTCGCCTTGTCGGACGGGTGGTCGTTGGCCGGGAAGAACGAGGCCGCGCCGTCGGGCTCGCCGAGGACGTAGACCTCGCCGCCGTCGTCGATCCAGCCCGGCTCGATGACCCCGGCGCGCAGCGGCAGGGGGTGGGGCACGCCGGCATACCTGACCTCGGTCGTGAAGCCGGCGCCCGACTCGATCGGTTCGGCCGGCGTGACGACCAGCTCGCGCTCGCCCCGCCGGACGGTGCGGGCCGCGTGCCCGTCGACGGTGACCCGGCTCACGTCGAGGCCGGCGAGGTCGAGGTCGAAGCCCGACAGCCGCTGGGTGGCCGTGGCCTCCACGGTCGCGGTGCCCTCGATGGCGCCGCGGCCGCCGGACGCGCCCGGTGCCCAGCCGATGTCGAGGACGTAGTGGTCGACGTCGTAGCCGCCGTTGCCCAGGTCGGGGAAGTACGGGTCGCCGGCACCGGCGGCCCCGGGTGTCCCCGGCCCCTCTGGAGGCGTCGTGTCGGTGTCCGTGCACGCGGGGACGAGCAGCGCGGCGACCACCAACGCGCCTGCCGCTCCTGCCCGCCCCCGCATTGCGCAGCAAGCTACGCCGCTGGAGCTGCCCCGCGCTGGCGGTTGGCCGCCGAGACGACCGCCCGCAGGGACGCCGTCTCGATGCTCTCGTGCATGCCGATGCCCCAGCGGACGTCGCCGTCGCCGTTCTGCGTCTCGACGTACGCGCAGGCGACCGCGTCCGACCCGGCGCCCACCGCGTGCTCGCTGTAGTCGACGACGTCGATGTCCACGGCGAACTCGTCCCGCACGGCGGCGACGAACGCCGCGATCGGGCCGTTGCCCGAGCCGGCCACGGTCCGGTGCTCGCCGTCGACGACGAGCTGGGCGACCACCTTCGAGCCCTCCTCACCGGTGGTCGACTCGTGCGACACGAGCTGGATCGGCGCCTCGTCAGGCATGTACTCGGCGACGAACGTGTCCCACATGTGGCCCGGGGTGATCTCGGTGCCCGTGTCCTCGGTGATGTGCTGGATCGTCTTCGAGAACTCGATCTGCAGCCGCCGCGGCAGGTCGAGACCGTGCTCGGCGTGCATGATGTAGGCGACGCCGCCCTTGCCCGACTGGCTGTTGACCCTGATCACGGCCTCGTAGGTGCGGCCGACGTGCTTGGGATCGATGGGCAGGTAGGGCACGCCCCACTCGTCGTAGTCGGAGCCCAGGGCGGCGAAGCCCTTCTTGATGGCGTCCTGGTGGCTGCCCGAGAACGCCGTGTAGACCAGATCGCCCACGTACGGGTGCCGGGGGTGGACCGGCAGCCGGTTGCAGTACTCGGCGACCCGGCGCAGCGCGTCGATGTCCGTGATGTCGAGCTCGGGGTCGACGCCCTGGCTGAACAGGTTCATGGCCAGCGTGACCACGTCGACGTTGCCGGTGCGCTCGCCGTTGCCGAACAGCGTGCCCTCGACCCGGTCGGCGCCGGCCATCACGCCGAACTCGGCGGCGGCCACGGCGGTCCCCCGGTCGTTGTGGGGGTGCAGCGACAACACGACCCGGTCGCGGTGCGGGATGTTCCGATGGAAGTACTCGATGACGTCGCCGTAGATGTTCGGCGTGTACATCTCGACGGTGGCCGGCAGGTTCAGGATGATCTTGCGGTCGTCGGTGGGCTCGATGACGTCCATCACCGCGCTGCAGATCTCGACCACATACTCGATTTCGGTGCCGGTGAAGCTCTCGGGCGAGTACTCGTAGCGTACGACCGTGCCGGGCACGGTCTCCTCGAGCTTGCGGCTCAGGCGGGCGGCGTCGGTGGCGATCTGGGTGATGCCGTCGTAGTCGAGGCCGAACACGACCCGGCGCTGCAGCATCGACGTCGAGTTGTAGAAGTGGACGATCGCCTCGCGGGCGCCGCGGATCGACTCGTAGGTCCGCTCGATGAGCTCGGGGCGGCACTGGGTCAGGACCTGGATCGTGACGTCCTCGGGTACCCGGTCCTCCTCGATGATCTGGCGGATGAAGTCGAAGTCGGGCTGGCTGGCCGACGGGAAGCCGACCTCGATCTCCTTGAAGCCCATGGCGACCAGGGTCTCGAACATGCGCAGCTTGCGGGTCGCGTCCATGGGGTCGATGAGGGCCTGGTTGCCGTCGCGGAGGTCCACCGAGCACCACAGCGGCGCCTTCTCGATGCGGCGGTTGGGCCACTGGCGGTTCTCGAGCGCGAGGGGCAGCGGGAGGAACGGCCGGTACTTGTGGAACGGCATCGTCTTCGGCTTGGCGGGTTGGGGAGGCATGGCTGTCCTTCTCGCTGTTGGGGGTTTGGGTCGAAAACTGAAAAACCCCCTGGCCGGATCTCGGCGCAGGAGGCGGGGCGAACACCTATGTGGGGTGTTCGCCTTACATAAGGAGGAGGCCCGCGAAGTGCTGACGCATCTCGTTCACTCTGCCGGAGTGCGGACGGCGCCGTCAAGGTAGATCCGGCGGACGACCGCCTCGAGGGTGGCCTCGCCGCCCTTGATGCTCTCGATGGTTCCGTCCTCGATGACCCGGCCGCGGTCGATGATCAGCAGCCGGTCGCACAGGCGCTCGACGTCGACCAGGTCGTGGGTGGTCAGCAGCACGGTGGTCCCCCGCTCGCGGTTGAGCCGGGCCAGGAAGCCCCGGACCGCCTCCTTCGACACGACGTCGAGGCCGATCGTCGGCTCGTCCAGGAACAGGATCGCCGGGTCGTGCAGCAGCGCTGCCGCCAGCTCGCCCCGCATCCGCTGCCCGAGCGACAGCTGGCGGACCGGCGTCGCCAGGAAGTCGCCCATATCGAGCAGGTCCACGAGCTCGGCCAGCCGCGCCCGGTGGTCGGCGGCCGGCACGCGGTAGACGTGGCGCAGCAGATCGAACGAGTGGCCGAGCGGCAGGTCCCACCACAGCTGGGTGCGCTGGCCGAATACGACGCCGATGTTGCGGGCAACCGCCGTGCGGTCGCGGCTCGGGTCGAGCCCCGTGACCCGGACGCGCCCGCTGGTCGGCACGAGGATGCCGACCAGCATCTTGATCGTCGTGCTCTTGCCGGCGCCGTTCGGGCCGACGAACCCCAGCACGGCCCCGGCCTCGATCGTGAACGACACGTCGTCCACGGCCCGGACCTCGATGCGCCGGCGGCGGACGCGGCCCGCCTTCCGGTAGACGGTGAACGTTCGCTCGACATGGTCGAGCTCGATCAGTGGGGTCGTCGGGGTCATCGGTCAGCTCCCTAGCTTCCGGTGCTGCGGTAGTGGCGGACGCCCTGGTGCCAGACGGCCCGGGCGGCGGCGGCCATGGCGAGGGCGACGAGCGGGCCGGTCCAGGCCACGGCCGGGGGCAGCCCGAACGGCATGGGCTTGCCGAACAGGCGGACCGCCGGCAGGTAGGCGACCGAGGCCAACGGCACGACGAACGTGGCGAGGCGGCGCATCCAGGCGCCGAGCACGTCGATCGGGTAGGCGGTGAGGGCGCTGCCGCCGTAGGTCACGGAGTTGGCGATCTCGCGCGTCTCGGTCGTCCAGAACGCGAACGACGAGGTCAGGACCCAGATCGAGCCGTATATGACCGTGCCGCTCACGACCGTGACGGGGACGAGCGCGGCGGTGGCCGGGGTCCATTCGACGTGTGCCCTGCTGACGGCGACGGCCAGGACGATCGCCGGCTGGATGCTGCGGCCCAGGCGCCGGGCGGCGAACTCGGTCGCCAGGAGCTGCCAGAGCGCCCCCACGGGGCGGACGAGGAAGTGGTCGAACGTGCCCGCCTTGATGTGGTTGGCGGCGAACTCGACCGGGCTGACGAACAGGTCGCCGAGGCCGAAGGACAGGCCCGACGCGCCGTACAGGAACGCGACCTCGGCGGCGCTCCAGCCGGCGAGCCGGTGGACGGCGGTGAAGATGACCGCGATGACCGCGAAGTCGGCGCCGGCCACGACCGTCTGCCCGGCCAGGTAGAGCAGGAACGACGTGCGGTACTGCCAGTCGGCCCGGATGCGCGCGCCGACCAGGCGGCGGTACATGGCGAGGCTGGCGGCGAGCTCATCCACCCTTCCGGTCCTCTCAGCCACCCTGGACCACCACCTTGTGGACTGCCCGGGCGAGGACGGCGCGGCCGACGGCGGCCAGCGTGACCGCCCAGGCGGCCTGGGTGCCGAGGACGGCGAGCAGGTCCAGGCCGGCGTGGCGGCCGAGGAACACCTCGACGGGCAACTGCATCATCGAGGCGAACGGCAGGATTCGGACGACCCGCTCGAGCCCGTCCGGGAACAGGAACAGCGGGACGAACGTACCGCTCAGGAACTGAGCGGTGACCCAGCCGAGCTGGGC
>JBKPAS010000035.1:0-6412 GCA_046744265.1 Actinomycetota bacterium | reverse complement strand
GGGCTGCTCGATGGCCGACCTCGCGGACATCGACAGCGTCGAAGAGGCGTGGGACGTGCTGGGCGAGGTCGTCGACCTCGACAGCGTCGTGCCGATCACCTACATGAACTCGGCCGCCGCGCTCAAGGCCTTCGTCGGCCGCCACGGCGGCGCGGTGTGCACCTCCACCAACGCGCGGGCGGTGCTGGACTGGGCGCTGGGAGGCGGGCCGGAGGCCCGCGGCCGGGGCGCCGGCCAGGGTGACCAGGTGCTGTTCTTCCCGGACCAGCACCTTGGCCGCAACACCGGAATCGCCATGGGTTACGAGCTCGACGACATGCGGGTCTGGGATCCGCGGCGCGACCTCGGCGGCCTCACCGAGCGCGAATGCAAGGAGTCGACGTTCCTGCTGTGGCGGGGCCACTGCTCGATCCACCAGCGGTTCCGCCCCGAGCACATCGAGGCGTTCCGGGCCGAGCATCCCGACGGCATCGTGGTCGTGCACCCCGAGTGCCCCCACGAGACCGTGGTACTCGCCGACCAGGTCGGGTCCACCGACTACATCATCCGGGCGCTGGCCGATGCCCCGGCCGGGTCGACGATCGCCGTGGGCACGGAGGTCCACCTGACCAACCGGCTGGCCCACGAGCATCCGGACAAGACCGTGGTCTCGCTCGACCCCATCGTCTGCCCGTGCTCGACGATGAACCGCATCGACGAGCCCCACCTTGCGTGGGTGCTCGAGGAGCTGGTCGAGGGGCGGCTCGTCAACCCCATCCGGGTCGAGCCCGAGATGGCCGAGTGGGCGCGGGTCGCGCTCCAGCGCATGCTCGACATCACCTGAGCCGGCGCTCGTCCGGGCCTGGGTACCCCCATGCAAACCACCCCGCCGCCCGCCCCAAGCGGACTCGGCGGCAGTCGCCGCCGAGGCTGCCATACTCCGAATCGTGGTCCAGCGCCCGCCGACCGGCACGATCCCCGACGCCCCCGGCTCCTACCAGTTCAAGGACGCCCAGGGGCGGGTCATCTACGTCGGCAAGGCCGCGTCGCTGCGCCAGCGGCTGTCCAACTACTTCGTCGACCCCCGCCACCTGCCGCCCCGCACGGCGGCGATGGTCACCAGCGCCGAGACCGTCGAGTGGATCCAGGTCCGCAACGAGGTCGAGGCGCTCATGCTCGAGTACAGCCTCATCAAGCAGCACCGGCCGCGGTTCAACATCCGGCTGCGCGACGACAAGAGCTACCCGTTCCTGGCGGTCACGGTCGAGGACGAGTGGCCCCGGCCGACGGTCATGCGGGGCCGCAAGCGGAAGGGCGTCCGCTACTTCGGGCCCTACGGCCACGCCTACGCCATCCGCGAGACGCTCGACCTGCTGCTGCGCACGTTCCCGCTGCGCACGTGCTCCGACAACAAGTTCCGCCGCCACGAGCGGCTGGGCCGGCCCTGCCTGCTGTACCACATCGAGAAGTGCACCGGCCCGTGCGTCGGCGAGGTCGACAAGGAGACCTACGACCGGCTCGTCCACGAGTTGCTCGAGTTCCTCGACGGCGAGACCGACACGATCGTCCACCGGCTCGAGGGGCAGATGCGCGAGGCCGCCGACCACCTCGAGTACGAGCGGGCCGCCCGCATCCGCGACCGCCTGACCAGCGTGCGCAAGGCGATCGAGCGCCAGCAGATGGTCGCCGAGCGCAACGAGGACCTCGACGTGATCGGCATCGCCGAGGACGACCTCGAGGCGGCGATCCAGGTGTTCTACGTCCGGAAGGGCCGGGTGGTCGGGCGCAAGGGGTTCGTGGTCGACAAGGTCGAGGACCTGGCCCCCGGCGAGCTGGTCGGCAACATCCTCGAGGAGCTGTACGACGACCCGCCGCTCGGCATCCCCAAGGCGGTGCTCGTCCCGACCGAGCCGGCCGACCCCGAGCTGTACGCCGCCTGGCTGTCCCAGCTGCGGGGGAGCCGGGTCGACGTCCGGGTCCCCCAGCGGGGCGCCAAGCGCGCGCTGCAGGAAACCGTCACCCGCAACGCCAACGAGGAGTTCACCCGCCACCGCCTCCGCCGGGCCAGCGACCACAACTCGCGGGCCAAGGCGCTCAACGAGCTGCAGGAGGCGCTCGGCCTGCCCGACGCCCCCCTGCGCATCGAGTGCTACGACATGAGCCACATCCAGGGCACCGACTACGTCGGCTCGATGGTGGTCATGGAGGACGGGCTGCCCCGCAAGTCCGACTACCGGCGGTTCAAGGTGCGGTCGGTGCCCGGTAACGACGACTTCGCGGCGATGGAGGAGGTGCTGACCCGGCGCCTGTCCGCCTACATCGACGAGCGGGCCATGCCGGTGAGCGAGCGGTCGGGCAAGTTCTCGTACCCGCCGCAGCTGCTGCTGGTCGACGGGGGCAAGGGCCAGCTCAACGTGGCCGTGCGGGTGCTCGAGGGCCTGGGGCTCGACGAGGAGATCCCGGTGGCGGCGCTGGCCAAGCGGTTCGAGGAGGTGTTCCTGCCCGGGCTGGCCGACGCGGTGCGCCTGCCGCGGGGGTCCGAGGCGCTGTACATGCTGCAGCGCATCCGCGACGAGTCGCACCGGTTCGCCATCACGTACCACCGCCAGCTGCGCGGGAAGCGCATGACCCGCTCGGCACTCGACGACATCCCCGGCCTCGGGCCGACCCGCAAGAAGCGGCTGACCAGGGAGCTGGGCGGGGTGGCGGCGGTCAAGCGGGCGTCGCTCGAGGACCTGCAGGCGCTGTCGTGGCTGCCCGACCAGGTGGCGCGGAACGTGTACGAGAAGCTGCACACCCCGGCACCGGCCAAACGCCGGTGAGCGACGTCTGGGAGACCCACGCCGCCTGGTGGCAGAAGGAGTTCACCGGGGGAGCGGACGTCGAGTACGAGGAGCAGATCCTGCCTCTGGCGGCCGAGCACCTGGCCGGGGCCCGCAGGGTGCTGGACCTCGGCTGCGGCGAGGGCCAGATCGCCCGGCTGGCGTGCGACAAGCGCGCCGAGCTGGTGGTGGGCATCGACGGCTCGGCCGCGCAGATCGAGGAGGCGGTCCGGCGCGCCGGCGGCCCCCTCTACCTGCTGGGACGGGCCGAGCGGCTGCCGTTCCCGGCGTCTGCTTTCGACGCGGTCATCACCTGTCTCGTGCTCGAGCACCTCGCCGATCTCGACGCCGCGCTCGACGAGGTCGCCCGGGTGCTCGCCCCGGGCGGCCGGTTCCTGCTGTTCACCAACCACCCGCTGTTCCAGACGCCGGGCAGCGGGTGGATCGACGACCGGGTCGTCGACCCGCCCGAGCAGTACTGGCGGGTCGGCCCGTACCTGCCCGAGAGCGTGACGGTCGAGGAGGTCGACGCCGGCGTGAAGCTGCCGTTCTTCCACCGGCCGCTGAGCCGGTACGTGAACGGCCTGGCCGCCCGGGGCCTCGTGCTCGCCCACATGGACGAGCCCGCGCCCCCGCCCGGCTTCGTCGCCGCCGCCCCGGAGTACGAGGGGGCGGCGACGATTCCCCGCCTCCTGCTGATCCGGACCGAGAAGGCGCAGTCGGCGTAGGGGCCGACGTGGGGCTCAGGCCGCGGCCAGCAGGGCGCCGTGGGCGCCGGCCTCGGCCAGCATGTCGAGGTCGGGCGCCAGCGCGGTGAGCGTCGCCTGCAGGGTGGCGACCGCCCGCAGCGCTCCGTAGATCACCGGCGCCAGCGCCAGGCCGGCCTCCCGCAAGACCGCCACGAACGCCCCGAACAGGGCGGCGTCCGGCCGGGCCCCGGGCGGGAGGTGCTCGTCGAGCAGGCGGCCCAGCGCCGCGTCGAGCCCGTGGTCCTCCTGGGCACCCGCCACGCTCAGCGCCACGACGGCGTCGCGCAGCGACGTCCCGTCCCGGATCGCCACCGCGACCAGCAGGGCCCGCAGCGCCGCCCGCTGGCCGCCGTCGAGCCGGCCGACCGCACCGCAGTCCAGCAGGGCGATGTCGCCGCCGTCGGTGACGTGGACGTTGCCGGGGTGGGGGTCGACGTGGAACGTCCCGGTCACGAACATCTGGTCGAGGAACGAGCGGATCAGGGCCCGGGCGAGGCGGTCCCGCTCGGGCCGGGGGAGGGACGCCGCGGCCTCGGCCAGCGGCCGGCCGTCGACCCAGTCCATGACCAGCACCCGACGGCGGGTGAGCAGCGGCATCGGCGCCGGGACGACGACGCCGTCCTGGCCCGCCACGGCCCGGCGCAGGGCGGCGAGGTTGGCGGCCTCGGCGGTGAAGTCCAGCTCGCCGACCAGGCTGTCGGCGAAGCCGCGCATCGTGTCGGCGAGGCGCTGGTCGGCGCCCCAGCGGGTCCGGCGCTCGAGCCGCTCGGCCAGGCCGACCAGGATCTCGACGTCCCGGTGGACCCGCCCGGCGACCTCGGGCCGTTGCACCTTGACCGCGACCCGGCGGCCGTCGCGCAGCGTCGCCCGGTGGACCTGGGCGACCGAGGCGGCGGCCACCGGCCGGTCGTCGAAGTCCCGGAAGATGCGCTCGGGCGGGGCGCCGAACTCGTCGGTCACGAGGCGGGCGATGCGGTCGCGCGGGACCGGCGCGACCGCGCTCTGGAGCCGGCGCATCTCGCCGGCGACCGGCGCCGGGACCAGGTCCGGTCGGGTGGACAGCAGCTGGCCGAGCTTCACGTAGATGCCGCCGGCCTGCTCGAACGCCGCCCGCAGCGACCGGCCGAGCGCCGCCTGCGCCCGCGGCGACCGGGCTCGCCACCGGTGCGCCACGCCGGACCGGACGAGGATCGTGCCGATCTCCGCGTAGCGCCGGGCCCGCCCGCCCCGAGTGGTCCGTGTGGTGGTGGTTCCGTCGAGCGCCTGCATGGGAGGACCGTACGAATCCGGCCCCTCCTGGCACATCGGCCAGCCAGCTGATCCTGGCGTACGCCAGATGCGGTACCCGCCCTCGGCCACCTACGCCGCGTGTCAGCCGAGCTGCTCGGGAAGGAAGGCCCGCTCGGTGGCGCTCTCGGTCAGCGCCAGCGCCGCCCGGTAGGCCTCGACCGCCTCCGCGTGGCGGCCGAGCCGGCGCAACAGGTCGGCCTTCGTGGCCGGCAGGTAGCGGTAGCCGGCGAGGCGGCCGTCGCGCTCCAGTTCCTCGACGACTGCCAGCCCAGCGGCGGGCCCGTGCACCATGGCCAGGGCGACCGCCCGGTTGAGGGCCACCACCGGCGACGGCCACACGGCGAGCAGCGAGTCGTACAGGATCAGGATCTGCGGCCAGTCGGTCTCGGCGTGGCTCGGCGCCTGGGCATGCAGGGCGGCGATAGCGGCCTGCAGGGCGAACCGGCCCGGTCTCCCCGGGCGGGACCGCAGCGCCTCGACCAGCGGGGAGGCCGAAATTCGACAGACCTGCACGTCGGTACACTTTTGGCGGCGTGAGCGAGTTCGTCGTGATCACTGGGCTGTCGGGGGCGGGGCGCAGCCTCGCTGCCGACGACCTCGAGGACCTGGGCTGGTTCGTCATCGACAACCTGCCACCCGAGCTGGTCCCGAAGGTGGCCGAGCTGGCCCAGACGCCGGGCTCGTCCATCGGGCGGGTGGCGCTCGTGGTGGGAACGGGCGCGTACCAGGACGAGATCCTGCCGATGCTGGGCTGGCTGCGGTCGTCGGCCGGACGGGTCCGCATCCTGTTCCTCGAGGCGTCGACCGACACGCTGGTCCGCCGGTACGAGACCTCGCGCCGGCGCCACCCGCTGTCGACCGGCGCCGACCCCGAGCACCTGGCCGCCGCGATCGAGCGCGAGCGCGGGCTGCTCGAACCGGTCAAGGCCGCGTCCGACGTCGTGGTCGACACGAGCGACCTCAACGTCCACGACCTGCGCCAGCGCATGATCGCCCTGTTCAGCGACGACCACCAGGAGTCGTCCATGCAGGTCACCGTGCTGTCGTTCGGATACAAGCACGGCCTGCCGCTCGACGCCGACCTGGTGCTCGACTGCCGGTTCCTGCCCAACCCGCACTGGGTCGACGAGCTGCGCCCGTTGACGGGCCTCGACCCCGCCGTGCGGGACTACGTTCTTGGCCAACCGGCGGCCACGGAGTTCCTCGAGCACCTCGAGGCCTTCGCCGGACAACTGCTGCCCGCCTACGTCGCCGAGGGGAAGGCCTACCTGACGATCGCCTTCGGCTGCACCGGGGGGCGCCACCGCTCGGTGGCGATCGCCGAGGAGGTGGCCCGGCGCCTCCGGCGCCACGGCTTCACCCCGGGCTTGCTGCACCGGGACGTCGAGAAATGACGCACCCGGGCTCGGCGGTCAGGCCGAGGCCGGGCGAGGGGACCGAACGCATGCCAACACAGGCACGCTCGGCCGACTCCGACAAGCCCGACAAGCAGCACGTGGTCGCCGTCGGCGGCGGCCACGGGCACGCGGCCACGATCCGGGCCGCCCGGCGGTACGCCCGGCGGGTCACCGC
>JBKPAS010000068.1:0-5987 GCA_046744265.1 Actinomycetota bacterium | reverse complement strand
AACCGCGGCCTTGTGCGGCATGGTCACCGACAGGCCGCCGAGCCGGAGGGACCGCACGGCGGCGACGGCGTCCGCGCCCCGTTCGGGGGGCACCTCGAAGACCGTGAACACCCAGTCGGCGGACGCGGCCTCGAACGCGGCGTTGAGGATCACCGGCGACAGCGAGTGCCGCGCCGGCCAGCCGATCAGGGCCGCCACGCGGGTAGAGCCTCCGATCGCCCGCCCGCTCACGTGCTCTCGCCCCCGCCCCCGTCGGACGGCTCGCCGGCGTCCAGCCACGCCTGCAGGATCACCGTCGCCGCCACCTGGTCGACCACCCGCCGGCGGGCCCGTCCCTTCACGCCCCCCGCCCGCAGGCTGCGCTCGGCCTCGACGGTCGACAGGCGCTCGTCCCACACCACCACCGGCACCCCCAACCGGCCGCGCAGCTCGTCGACCTCGTCGAGGACCATCCGGGCCGCCGGACCGACCGTCCCGTCGAGGGACAGCGGCAGGCCGACGACCACGACCTCGGCGCCGGCCTCGTCCGCCAGGGCGGCGATGCGCCGGTGGTCGCGCTCGCGGTCGCCCGAGCGGGTCACGACCTCGTACGGCGTCGCCAGCGTGCCGGCACTGTCGGACAGCGCCACCCCGATGCGTCGGGAGCCGATGTCCAGCCCCAGGGCGCGGCTCATCGCCCCGCCGGCCACGTGGGGCGCCGCACGGCTAGAGGCCAGCGGCGGTGCGGGCCTGGTCGAGGGCCTCGTCGAGGCGGGACGGGTCACGCCCACCGGCGACCGCCAGCTCGGGACCCTTGCCGCCACCGCCGCCCACCGTGCGGGCGGCATCGGCGATCAGCTCGCCGGCCTTCAGGCCACTGTCCTTCGCGGCGGCGGCCACGAGCCCCACGCCGCCGCCCTCGGGCACGCCGCCGACCACCACCGCCCGGATGCGCGGCTGCTGGCGCACCGCCAGCGCCAGCTCACGGAGCTCGTCGCGGCCGGTGCCGTCGACCCGGGCGACGACCACGCCGTCGACCGCGGTGGCCGCCATCTCGGCGGCCCGGTTGCCGGCCGCCTGACGGCGCAGGTCCTTCAGCTCGTCGCGCAGCGACCGCAGCTCGGTGCGCAGCTTGGCGGCGGCCGTGGGCAGCTCGTCGGGCGTCGTGCTGAGCGCCTCGGCGGCGCGGTCGATCAGTTCCTCCTCCTGCCGGAGGCGCTCGATCGGCCCGAGACCGGTGACCGCCTCGATGCGCCGCAGGTTGGAGCCGATCGACTGCTCGGACGTGATCTTCAGCGGCCCGATGTCGCCCAGCCGTCGCACGTGGGTGCCCCCGCACAGCTCGATCGAGTTCTCGCCGGCCTCGAGGACCCGCACGATGTCGCCGTACTTGTCGCCGAAGAAGGCGATGGCGCCCAGATCGCGGGCCTCGGCCATGGTCGTCTCGAAGTGGCGGACCGGCGCGTTGCCCAGGATCTCGCGGTTGGCCAGGTCTTCGATCGCCCGGATCTGGTCGTCGGTCACCGGCTCGAAGTGGCTGAAGTCGAACCGCAGCCGGTCGGGCGCGACCAGCGAGCCCTGCTGCTTGACGTGCTCGCCCAGCACCGCCCGCAGCGCCCAGTGGAGGATGTGCGTGCCCGTGTGGTTGCGCCGGATGGCGTCACGCCGCTCGCCGTCGATGGCGGCGACGGCCCGCTGGCCGACCTCGACCGTGCCCTCGCGCACCTTGAACGTGTGCTGGTGCAGCCCGGGCAGGGCGTAGCCGGTGTCGATGACGTCGACCACCCCCGTGTCGGTCGTGATCGTGCCGGTGTCGCCGATCTGGCCGCCCGACTCCGCGTAGAACGGGGTGCGGTCGAGGTAGAGGCCGTCGCCGACGATGCCGATGATCGTCGCCTCGGTCTCGTACTCCTCCCGGCCCGTGAACACGGTCGGACCGTGCTCGTCGAGCAGTCGGCGCTGCTCGTCGACCTCGTCGCCGGTGGCCACGCCCCCCGACTTGCTGGCGGCCCGGGCCCGGCGGCGCTGCTCGTCCATCGCCGCCTCGAACCCGGCGAGGTCGACGTCGTGGCCGCGCAGCTCGGCGGTCTCCTGCGTGACCTCGATCGGGAACCCGTAGGTGTCGTGCAGCTGGAACGCCACGTCGCCGGGCAGCGTCGCCCCCTCGCCCAGCTGGTCGAGGCGGGTGTCGAGGATCTGCGAGCCGGTGGCCAGCGTGCGCCGGAACGACTCTTCTTCCCTCGTGATGATCGGCAGGACCAGGTCGCGGCTCTCGCGCACGACTGGGTAGGCGTCGCCCATCAGGTCGATCGTGTGCTCGACCATGGTCGGCAGCACCGGCCGCTCGACCCCGAGCAGGTAGGCGAACCGGATCGCCCGGCGGATGATGCGCCGCAGCACGTAGCCCCGGTCGTCGTTCGACGGGATGACGCCGTCGGCCACCAGGAACGTCATCGTGCGGGCGTGGTCGGCCATGAGCCGCAGGGCGATGTCGCCGAGGTCGGACTCGCCGAGCCGGTGCCCGGTGACGGACTGGGCCTGCTCGACGAGGGCCGTCAGCGTGTCGGCCGCATACAGGCTGTGGCTGCCGTTCAGCGCCGCCAACATGCGCTCGAAGCCGGCGCCGGTGTCGATGTTCTTGCTCGGGAGGTCGGCGAGGGAGCCGTCGGCACGGCGCAGGTACTGCTGGAACACGAGGTTCCAGATCTCGACGTAGCGGTCTTCGGCCTCGGGGTTGGCCGGGCCGCCCTCGGGGCCCAGGTCGGGCCCGTTGTCCCAGAAGACCTCGGACGACGGGCCGCACGGGCCCGTGTCGCCCATCTCCCAGAAGTTGTCCTTGTCGAGGCGCTGGATGCGCGCGTGGGGGAAGCCGACCACGTCGACCCAGATCTGCTCGGCCTCGTCATCGGTCTCGTGGACCGTCACCCACATGCGGTCGCCGTCGAGCCCCAGCACCTCGGTGACGAACTCCCACGCCCAGGGGATCGCCTTCTCCTTGAAGTACTCGCCGAAGCTGAAGTTGCCGAGCATCTCGAAGAAGCTCAGGTGGCGGTGCGAGCGGCCGATGGCGTCGAGGTCGTTGTGCTTGCCGCCGGCCCGCACGCAGCGCTGGGTCGACACCGCCCGGGGCGGGTCGAACGGCACCGGCTCTTCGCCCAGGAAGTACGGGACGAACGGCATCATGCCCGAGTTGGTGAACATGGGCGCGCTGGGGTGGGTCGGGATCAGGCTCGCCGACGGGACGACCGTGTGGTCGCGGGCGACGAAGAACTCGTCCCACGCGTGGCGCAGCTCTGCCGAAGACCTCGGTGCCATAAGGTCATCAGCCTACTGGCGTTGAGCTGGGCCCCTGGTCGATTACTGCCCGCCGGGGGTGGGGGCGGGGCTCGTGCGCCGGGCCGGCGCCCGGGCGCAGCTGGGCCCGCAACTCGGCCTCACGGTCGCGGGCCGCCTGCCGGGCCTCGGTCACCGCCTGCCGCAGTCCCTGGCCCGCCCGGCGGGCCGAGTCGCCGATCTCGGCGGACACCCGCGGCGGCACCAGCCGCTGGACCCGGCGCCGCACCCACCTGCGGATCCACATCGCACCGCCGAACCCGGCCGTCGCCCCGGTGGTGAACCACACGAGCCGGCGAATCAGGAACACGGCGGTCAGCCCCGGTTCCCGTTCTCGTTCTTGCGGGAGCGGAGCCGGCGGGCCGCCTTGGCCGTGCCGCTGGCGAACGCGACGCCCTTGATCACCGGGTTGGCCATGGCGATGTATGCCAGCCGGGACGCCGAGTCGACGGTGCCGGTCACCGACTCGGCCGTGGTGACCAGGCGATCGAGCCGCTCGATCTCGTGGTTGGCCACGTCGACCGTATCCCGCAGGTCGTCGAGGACGGGGACCGTCTCGGTGCGCAGCAGGTGGGCGACGTCGCGCATCGCCCGCAGAGTGCGCACGAGTGCGACCAGCGCGACCGCCAGCAGGACCACGGCGACCACGCTGCACGCGGCCACGATCACGGCGGCGAGGTCGGTGGCGCTCACGGGCGGTCACCGCCTGCGTCGGCGCCTGCGTCGGCGGCGGGCTCGGCGCGCCCGGCGGCCGTGGCACCGTTGCCGTCGCTCTCGGGCCGCTGGGCCAGCCGTTCCATGCGCGTGCTGATCTCCTGCTCGAAGCCATGGCGGGACGGCTCGTAGTACACCGCGTCCCGCGTGCCGTCGGGCAGGTACCGCTGGGGCACCCACCCACGAGGGTCATCGTGAGGATACTCGTAGCCCACGCCGTGCCCGATCGCACCGGCCGACCGGTAGTGGGCGTCGCGGAGGTGGGCGGGAACCTCGCCGGTCACCCCGTTGGCCACGTCGGCCCGGGCGCGCCAGATGCCCTGTGCCGATCGGTTCGACTTGGGGGCCGTGGCCAGGTGGACCACCGCCTGGGCGAGGTTGAGCTGCGCCTCGGGCAGGCCGACGAGCTCGACGGCTTGGGCGGCGGCCGTGGCGACGACCAGGCCCATGGGGTCGGCCTCGCCGACGTCCTCGCTGGCGAGGATGACGAGCCGCCGGGCGACGAAGCGGGCATCCTCGCCGGCCTCGAGCATGCGGGCCAGCCAGTGCAGGGCGGCCTGCGGGTCCGACCCCCGGATGCTCTTGGTGAACGCCGAGATGACGTCGTAATGCTCGTCGCGGCCGTAGCGCTGCAGCTTGGTCCCGAGCGCCGCCTCCGCATCGGCGAGCGTGACCCGCACCTCGCCGCCGTCGGCGCGGGCTCGGGCGAGGGCGACGGCGACCTCGAGGCTGGTGAGGGCGTGGCGGCCGTCGCCGCCCGCCCGCTCGGCCAGGTGGCGCACGGCGTCGTCGTCGGCGCTGGCCCCTTCGGCGTCGAGACCCCGGCGCAGCAGGTCGACGATCGCCTCGGGGCCGAGCGGCTGCAGGCGGAACAGCGTCGACCGGCTCATCAGCGGCGCGTTGACCTCGAAGTACGGGTTCTCTGTGGTGGCCCCGACGAGCACGAGCAGGCCGCTCTCGACCGAAGGGAGCAGCGCGTCCTGCTGGGCCTTGTTGAACCGGTGCACCTCGTCGAGGAACAGGATGGTGCCCTGGCCCCGCTCCCCCAGCCGGTGCTCGGCTCGGGCGACGACCTCGCGCACGTCCTTCACGCTGGCCGACACGGCAGAGAGCTGCTCGTACGCCTTCGCCGTGTGCCGGGCGATGACCTGGGCGAGCGTCGTCTTCCCGGTGCCGGGCGGACCCCAGAAGATGGCCGACGACAGCCGGTCGGACTCCACCAGCACCCGCAGCGGCCGGCCGGGGCCGACGAGCTCGTCCTGGCCGACGAGTTCGTCGAGCCGCATGGGCCGCAGGCGCGCCGCCAGCGGGGCCTGCTGGGACAGCTGCTCCTCGGCGGCCGCAGCGAACAGGTCGTCACCGGAGCGCACGGGCCGAGGGTACCGGCCCTTCCGACGACTGTTCCCACGACGGGGGCCAGGCGGCGTGGCGCAGCACGCCGCCTCCGACGGGGACGAGCCCGCCGTTGGCCACGAGCGTGCGGCGCGTCTGCCGGGTGACGCCGAGGGCGGTCAGCCCGGGGATGGTGAGGAGGCCGAGCGTCGATCGGGCCCGCTCCGCGATGGCCGCATCGATGTGGGGATGCGTTCGCCATGGCGGCAACCCTACGAGGGCGGTGAGACAGACAAGGCCCGGGCGGGCGATCATGGGAGGGTGTCGGAGTCCGGGCGTCCGATGCCCTTGACCAGCGACGAGGTGGCCCTCGTGCTGCGGCGCGCCGCCGAGATCGAGGCGGCCACGTCGGACGTCCTGGCCGACCCGACCCGGTACGACCCCGAGGCGATCGAGGCCGCGGCCGACGAGGTGGGCCTGTCGCGGGCGGCCGTGCGCCAGGCCGTGGCCGAGCTGCGCGTCGGGTCGCTGGGCACGCCCGCGGCGACCGCTGCCGCCGCAACCGGGCCGACCCCCAACCGCCTGCGCCGCCGCCCAGCGTCGGACCTGGTCGCCGACCAGCGCTCGGT
>JBKPAS010000063.1:0-2587 GCA_046744265.1 Actinomycetota bacterium | reverse complement strand
CGAGCAGCTGCGCGAGGTCGTCCAGATGGAGCGCGACACGCTCGACCGCCAGGTCGCCGAGGCGGCGGCCAGCGGCGACCCCCGCCGCGAGGAGACCGCCCGGGCCGCGGCCGACGAGCGCAACATGCAGCTCGAGCTGCTTCCCAGCGACCTGGCCGGCATGGTGCGCGAGCTGCAGCGCTACGACTTCACCTCCGCCGAGGCCGCCCAGCGCTTCGAGGAGCTGGTGGAGCGGCTGCGCCAGCAGGTCCTCGACTCGTACGTCAGCCGCATGGCCGGCGCCGTCGAGAACATGTCCCCGCAGGACATGGCCCGCCTCAAGGACATGCTCGCCGACCTCAACCAGATGCTCGAGCAGCGGGCCCGGGGCGAGGAACCCGACTTCGAGGGGTTCATGGAGCGCTACGGCGACTTCTTTCCCGAGAACCCCCAGAACCTCGACGAGCTGCTCGAGGTGCTGGCCCGGCGCATGGCCGCCATGCAGTCGCTGCTGGCGTCGATGACGCCAGAGCAGCGCGCCCAGATCGCCCAGCTCGCCGAGCAGCTGCTCGACGACATGGACCTGCGCTGGCAGGTCGACCAGCTGGGCGCCCAGCTGCGCAGCGCGTTCCCCGACATGGGGTGGGACCGGCGCTACGACTTCACGGGGCAGGACCCGCTCGGCTTGGCCGAGGCCGCCTCGACGCTCGAGGACCTGGGCGACCTCGACCGGCTCGAGCAGCTGCTGCGGGGCGCGTCCCACCCGGGCGCCCTCGCCGAGGCCGACACCGACCGGGCCCGCGAGCTGCTGGGCGACGACGCGGCCCGCAGCCTCGACGAGCTGGCCCGCCTCACCCGCCTGCTGCAGGACGCCGGGCTCATCGACCAGCGCGAGGGGCGGCTCGAGCTGACACCCAAGGGCCTGCGGAAGATCGGGCACAACGCCCTGCACGACCTGTTCCAACGCCTGGCGCGGGACAAGCTCGGCACCCACGAGCTCGAGCGGTCGGGCGCCGGCCACGAGCGCACGTACGAGACCAAGCAGTACGAGTTCGGCGATCCGTTCAACCTGCAGATCGAGCGGACGGTCCGCAACGCGATCGCCCGCACCGGCGGCGGCACGCCGGTCCGGCTCAGCCCGTCCGACTTCGAGATCGAGCGGACCGAGCACGTCGTGCGCTCGTCGACCGTGCTCATGCTCGACCTGTCGCTGTCGATGCCGATGCGCGACAACTTCCTGGCCGCCAAGAAGGTGGCGATGGCGCTGCACTCGCTGATCTCGACGCAGTTCCCCCGTGACTTCCTGGGCATCGTCGGCTTCAGCGAGGTGGCCCGCGAGATCCGCCCGCAGGACCTGCCCGAGGTGTCGTGGGACTTCGTCTACGGCACGAACATGCAGCACGCGTTCCAGATCAGCCGGAGCATGCTGGCCCGCCAGACGGGCACCAAGCAGATCATCATGATCACCGACGGCGAGCCCACGGCCCACTTCGAGCCCGGCATGAGCGAGCCCTACTTCTCTTACCCGCCGGTGCGCGAGACCGTCGACGCCACGCTGCGCGAGGTCGTGCGGTGCACGCGCGAGGGCATCCGCATCAACACGTTCATGCTCGACCCGACCGGCCACCTGCGGTCGTTCGTCGAGCAGCTCACCCGCCTCAACCAGGGCCGGGCGTTCTTCACGACGCCCGAGACGCTGGGCGACTACGTGCTCGTCGACTTCATCGAGCAGAAGCGCGAGATGCGCCGCTCGCGCGGGCGGCGACCGGCCTGACCGGTACCGGTACCGTCACGACCGCGACCGGTAGGTCGCCCGGCCCTCCACGGCGTCCTTGTTGAGCCGCTTGGACAGGTGCAGCCCCTCGAGCACCAGCTCGACGGCGCTCGCCACCACGGCCGGGCTCTCGTCGCCGTCGGCCAGGCCGGCGACCGGCGCCCGCAGGGCGGGAACGTCCTCGACCAGGCGCGCCAGGTCGGCCGACGCGACGTCCTCGCCCGCGTGCACGATGGCGCCGTCGTCGAACGCGGTCACCACCTCGCGCAGCTGGTCGGGCGGCACCCGCCGCTTGAACACGGTCAGCACGGCCGAGTGCAGGAGGTGCTCGGCGATCTGCTCCTCACGCCCGTCCTCGAGCGTCTCGATCTCGACCTTGCCCATGGTCGACGCCGCCAGCGCCTCGAGGTCGCTGATGCGGGGGCAGATGGCCCGCTCCCCGTGGCGCAGCGCCCGGCGGGTGGCGTTCGCCACCAGGATCTCGTGGTTGGACACGGTGAGCCGCACCGACACGCCCGAGCGCTGGTTGACGTGCGCGCTGCTGCGGGCCAGGTGGCTCAGGTTGGCCACGATCTCGCGCATGTAGTCGGGCACGACCACGGGCACCCCGTCGACGTCGAGCGGCCGCGCCTCGGCCCGGGCGATGGCCACCTCGGTCTCGACGTCGAGCGGGTAATGGGTGCGGATCTGGCTGCCGAACCGGTCCTTCAGCGGGGTGATGATGCGGCCCCGGTTCGTGTAGTCCTCGGGGTTGGCCGAGGCGACCAGCATGATGTCGAGCGGCAGGCGGATCTTGTAGCCCCGGACCTGCACGTCGCGCTCTTCCAGCACGTT
>JBKPAS010000128.1:0-5999 GCA_046744265.1 Actinomycetota bacterium | reverse complement strand
ACATAGCCGTCTTCGAGAATCTGCAGCAGCATGTTGAAGACATCCGGATGGGCTTTTTCGATCTCATCGAAGAGGATCAGCGAATACGGCTTGCGGCGGACCTGTTCGGTGAGCTGACCGCCCTCCTCGTAGCCGACGTAGCCCGGGGGCGAGCCGACGAGGCGGGAGACCGTGTGCTTCTCCATGTACTCGGACATGTCGAGCTGGATCAGCGCGCTCTCGTCGCCGAACAGGAACTCGGCCAGCGTCTTGGCCAGCTCTGTCTTCCCGACGCCGGACGGGCCCAGGAAGATGAACGAGCCGGACGGGCGCTTCGGGTCCTTCAACCCGGCCCGGGTGCGGCGGATGGCCTGGCTGACCGCCCTGATGGCGTCTTCCTGGCCGACGACCCGCTTGTGCAGCTCGTCTTCCATGCGGAGGAGCTTCTGGGTCTCCTCCTCGGTCAGCTTGTAGACCGGGATGCCGGTCCACACCGAGAGGACCTCGGCGATGGCCTCCTCGTCGACCTCGTCGAACAGGTCGACGCCGGAGTCCTTGATCTCGCGCTCCTTGGACTCCTTGCGGGCCAGCAGCTCCTTCTCGGTGTCACGGAGCCGGCCGGCCTCCTCGAAGTCCTGCGACTCGACGGCCTTCTTCTTGGACTCGACGATGCGAGCGAGCTCGTTCTCGAGGTCCTTGTAGTCGGCCGGGGTCTTCATGCGCTTGATGCGCAGCCGGCTGCCGGCCTCGTCGATGAGGTCGATCGCCTTGTCGGGCAGGAACCGGTCGGAGATGTACCGGTCGGCCAGGTTGGCCGAGGCCACCAGGGCCTGGTCGGTGATCGTGACCCGGTGGTGGGCCTCGTAGCGGTCGCGCAGGCCCTTGAGGATCTCGATCGTGTGGGCCACCGTCGGCTCGTCGACCGTGATCTTCTGGAACCGCCGCTCGAGAGCGGCGTCCTTCTCGAGGTGCTTGCGGTACTCGTCGAGCGTGGTGGCACCGATCGTCTGCAGCTCGCCCCGGGCCAGCATCGGCTTGAGGATCGAGGCGGCGTCGATGGCGCCCTCGGCCGCGCCCGCACCGACGAGCGTGTGGATCTCGTCGATGAACAGGATGATGTCGCCCCGGGTGCGGATCTCCTTGAGCACCTTCTTCAGGCGCTCCTCGAAGTCGCCCCGGTAGCGGCTGCCGGCCACCAGCGCGCCCAGGTCGAGCGTGTAGAGCTGCTTGTCTTCCAGCGTCTCGGGCACGTCGCGGCCGACGATCGCCTGGGCCAGGCCCTCGACGATGGCGGTCTTGCCGACGCCGGGCTCGCCCACCAGCACCGGGTTGTTCTTGGTGCGGCGGGAGAGGACCTGCATGACCCGCTCCATCTCGCGGGCCCGCCCGATGACCGGGTCGAGCTTCTTTTCGCGGGCGAGCTGGGTCAGGTTGCGCCCGAACTGGTCGAGCACCAGCGAGCCGGTCGGCTGCGACTCGCCCGAGCTGGACCCGGTGGTGGCGCCGGCCTTCTCGCTGGGGCCGGGCGACCCCTGGTAGCCGGAGAGCAGCTGGATCACCTGCTGGCGGACCCGCGACAGGTCAGCGCCCAGCTTCACCAGGACCTGGGCGGCCACGCCCTCACCCTCGCGGATGAGGCCGAGCAGGATGTGCTCGGTGCCGATGTAGTTGTGCCCGAGCTGGAGCGCCTCACGCAGCGAGAGCTCGAGCACCTTCTTGGCCCGGGGGGTGAAGGGGATGTGGCCCGACGGCGACGACCCGCCCTGGCCGATGATCTCCTCGACCTGCTGACGAACGGCCTCCAGGCTGATGCCCAGCGACTCGAGCGCCTTGGCGGCGACTCCCTCACCCTCGTGGATGAGACCCAGGAGGATGTGCTCGGTGCCGATGTAGTTGTGGTTGAGGAGCCGGGCTTCCTCTTGTGCGAGCACGACCACACGGCGAGCCCGGTCGGTGAACCGTTCGAACAAGACCTGCCTCCCACCAGTCGGGGGATCCGTGGGGGCGAGTGTACCCGCCGTCCGTGTTCGCCACGCCGTCGTCCGCGGTTTGTAACCGACGGGTAGCCCCTCCCCCAACGGCGAAAATGAACGCGCGAGGCTGGTCCCGTGCGAGTGACGGCGAGGGTCGACTACGCAGTGCGCAGCGCCACCGAGCTGGCGATCGAGTACCCGGGCACGCTCACCGCCGACACGATCGCCGCCCGCCAGGGCCTGCCACTGGCCTTCACCAAGCAGATCCTCAGCGCCATGCGGCGGGCCGCGCTGGTCCACAGCCAGCGGGGCGGCGAGGGCGGCTACCGGCTGCTGTTGGCGCCCGACACGGTGTCGATCGCCGACATCGTCCGCTCGGTCGAGGGCCCGCTCGCCGACGTGCGCGGCGAGGCGCCCGAGACGCTCGACTACCCTGCGTCGACCGACGTCCTGCGCATGCTGTGGATCGCCACCCGGGCCAGCCTGCGGGCCGTGCTCGAGCACGTGACGCTCGCCGACCTGGCCTCCGGCGCCCTGCCCACGGACGTCATGGCCTACACCGAGCAGGCCGGCGCCTGGGAGCGCCGCTAGGGCCTACCGGCCGGCGGCTACCGCGTGAAGGTCCGGGGCGCCCGGTAGCCGGGGTGCTGGACCGGCCGGCCGGCGCGCGAGGTCCACCGCCACTGCACCGAGATGCGGCCGTCGGCGCCGGCCGGCGCCCGCGGCACCGAGTGCTCCCACCCCACCTGGCACCGCCCGCCCATGACCAGCAGGTCGCCGCCGCCGGGGGTGAACTCGTGGGTCGCCCCCTTGCCGGGCGCCTCGTGGGCGTACCGGTTGGCCCGGGGACGGATGTGGAACGGCCGCCGGGTGCCGAGCACCAGCAGGGCTATCAGCGTGTCGTCGAGCCACCGCAGGTCGTCGTCGCGGTGGAAGGCCTGGGAGTCGCCGCCGTCGCGGTACCAGTTCAGCGACAACCCGTCGAAGCTCACGCCGTAGCGGGCCCGCAGCGCCCGCCGCACGTCGAGCAGGACCGGGTCGGGCGCGTCGGCCGCCGAGGCGTAACCGGCGGTCAGGCGGGGGTCGTCGACCCAGCGGTCGTAGCGGAACACCCGGCCCTGCCGCCACGGGGCCTGCCGCACGAGCGTCTCGTACAGCGCGTCGGCGTGCTCGACCCAGCCGTGCACCAGGTCGACCCACGACCCCTCGTCGAGCCACGTCCGCTCGACCGAGGCGCCCCGCCGCAGCGCCGGCACCCCGGTCTCCTCGGTCATGACTAGGAGCCCGGGGACTCGTTCAGGCCGTCGTTCGTCGCCCGGTACAGGTCGTAGATCTCCTTGCAGACCTGGCACATGGGCAGCTTCTTGGGGTCGCGCTGCGGGACGAAGCGCTCGCCGCACAGGGCCTCGACCGGGAAGCCGAACACCCGAGCCTCGGTCACCTTGGCCAGGGCCGACTCGCCCGGCTCGGTGCGGACGATGTGCGCGACCTGGGGCTCGCCGGTCTGCGTCTCCTCGTCGGTGCGCCGGTCGAGGTCGACGTCGGGGAGGGTGGTCGTCAGCGGTGTCGTCATGGTCGAAGCTCGCCTCCGCTTCCAGCGTAAGGGCTCAGACGACAGCGGGCATGCGGTCACGGATGGCGTCGCGCAGCTCGCGCAGTGCGGCCGTCTCGAGCGGCCGCTCGGTGGTGCCGTTCGCCTCGTCGTCCTCGTCTCGCCGGCTGTCCTCGAACGTCTGGCCGAGCCAGTGGCGGGGCGACCGGTACCGGGGCACGACCTCCATGAACACCTGGTGCGACCGGCTCATGTGGAACGCGTGGTCGTAGGTGTCGGGGCTCAGCAGCTGGTCGAGCGCCTTGTGGACCCGCTGGAGGTGGGTGTGCAGGTCCATCCACTCGGCGGCCGTGAGGTCGGCCACCGACTCGCATGGTCGGTTCAGCAGGATCACGGCGGACCCGAGCTGCTGTTGGTCGGCGCCGACGGCGATGGTCCAGGTCGAGCGGGCCTCCACCTCGGCCTCGGGCGGGATGCGGAGCCAGGAGCCGGACACATTCCCATTTTGGCAGGAACCTGAACTTAGAGCGAGATCCCGTCGCTTACGGTTGCTCTTTCGGCGGCGAGGCCGCCGAAAGGTCGAACGACGCGGTATCCCCGCTCTTGGTGCCTACGGCGCAGCCTCTCGGGTCGACAATTCGGCGCTCGGCGCGTGAGCCGGGAGGCGGGTCGGGAGGCGTCCTGCGGCCGCGACGCCAGCCGCGGCCACCGCCAACATGACCGCGAAGGCGACGGTGAGCGACGTGCCCGTCGCCCAGCCCTGCGCCTCGCCGATCGCGACGAACACGCCCGACACGCCCGTGCCGAGCGACACGCCGAGCACGTCGGTGAGCTGGACCGACGCGCTGGCCCTGCCCTCCTCCCCCGGCGCGGCCGACCCGAGCACGGTCACCGAGATCGGCGCGTATGACAGGCCGATGCCCAGCCCGCCGATCGCCCAGGCGACGACCATGACCGCCACCGGGGCGGACCCGAGCCCGACGAGGGCGGCGGCGATGCCGACGGCGAGGACGGCGAATCCCGAGCGCACCAGCCAGCGCGGGCCCCGGGTGAGGACGACGCGTTGCTGGATCCAGACGGCGATCGTCCACGTGATCGTGCTGGCGGTGAGGGCGAGGCCGGCCATCCACGTCGGCTGCCCGCGCACCTCGGTGACAGCCAGCGATATGTAGGCGTCGGTGCCGAAGAACGCGAACGTGAGGATGCCCCGCACGGCGACGGCCGCCGGCATCCCGCTCGCCAGCCGGACCGTGCCGGCCGGGACCAGCCGCACGAAGGCCCGGGCGGCGGCCGGCGCGCCGATCACCACGAGCACGACGGCCACGGCGATGTGCTCGGTGCCGAGACCCGCCAGCACCAGCGCCACCCCGGCGACGAGGGCCATGGCACCCCGCCAGCGGTACTCGCGGCCGTTCCCGTTCCCGTTCGTGGAGCCTTCGCGCGGGGCACCGGACAGCGCCGGCACGGCGATCACCGCCGCCAGCGCCACGAACGGCAGCAGCGCCAGGAACACGGCCCGCCACGACGCCCACCCCTCGATGGCCGTGGCCGCGGCCGGGCCGAGCAGGCCGGGGACCAGCCAGGCGGTCGACATGACGGCGAACACCCGGGGACGCAGGGCGGCCGGGTAGGACCGGCCGATCGCGGTGTAGGCGACCGCGGGGATCACGCCGGCGCCCAGCCCCTGCAGGACCCGCCCGACGACCAGGACGCCCATCGACGGCGCGGCGCCGCCGACGACCAGCCCGACGGCGAACAGCACCATGCCGGCAGCGAAGGGCAGGCGGGTGCCCCGGCGATCGGCGACGTCGCCGGACACGACGATGCCGAGCAGGCTGCCGAGGAAGAACCCGGAAAACACCCACCCGTACGGGCCCAGCCCACCGAGGTCGTCTGCCACGACCGGCATGACCGTGGCGATGGCCAGCGACTCGAAGGCCACGAGCGTCACGGTCAGGATCAACCCGGCGCTCAACCGCCGCCGCCCGGCCGCCCACACCCCGTCCCCGACGGACGCCGCCGGCTCGGCGGCCGGGGCCGGCGGGGCCGGTGGGGCCGGTTCGATGAGGGCGGGCTGGGTCTCCACGTCGGACATGCCATCGGTCCAACCAGGGCCGACGCCACCGGATTCCGCCGTCGACCACACTGGACCGGTGCAGCACGAGGGCGCGACGGCCAAGGCCGAGCGGGAGGATTCGCTGGTCCGGGGCTTGGTGACCGGCGTCGCGGCGTTTCGGTGGCTCGCCTGGGGCTGGATGGCGGCGCTGCTGGTCGCCAGCCGGCCCGAGCTGGGGGACGACCGGGCCCGGCCCTGGCTGGCGGTCGCGCTCGTCGGTGCGGCGCTGGCCGTCACCGTGGGACTGACCCTCCTGCTGCGGACGAACCCGGCGCGGCTGCTGAGCCTGGCGGTCGTCGCCGGCGAGGTGGCGGTCGCCTTCGCCGTCGTGGTGGGCGACAAGGCGGCGTACAACGGCGTCGACCACGCCCAGTCGCTG
>JBKPAS010000059.1:0-4397 GCA_046744265.1 Actinomycetota bacterium | reverse complement strand
GGACCCCGCGGCGGCAGCCGCGGGCCGTTCCCCGGTGGCCGCCGGAGCGCGGGTCTCGGCAGCCTCGGCGGCCTTGCCGGCCTTCGCGGCCTTGTCGGGCCGCCCCTTGGCGGCACCCGACTTGGAGGTGACCGCGCCGGCCGGCGCCTTGCGGCCCGACGACTTCGCCGGTGCCGCTGCCTCGGTTGGTTGCTCAGGGCGGGTCAGGCCGTCGCGCTGGGCGCGGCGGCGCACCCGGTCAGCCTGGGCCTCCTCGATGCCGGACGAATGCGTCTTGACACCGATGCCCAACTGCAGACACAGGTCGAGAGCTTCTTTGTTCGTGAGCCCAAGCTCCTTGGCGAGCTCATGGACTCGGATCTTTGCTGCCAAGTTGTCTCTGACCAGCCCTTCGTCATTCGATGGGCGCGAAACGCGCACATGGTGGCGCGACCGCGGTCCCCTATTCTCGCGCACCCCGGTCTACCGGGACGAACGGTCTTCGCGACACCGTTGCCCTGCACGGCCGAGGGATCAGCCCTTACCCGAAGGTCTGCTGGCGGATCGGAACGCCCGGGAGAACGCTTTTCGCCGCTCGGAAGACGCTCGACACTCGTCGAGCGTCTGCCGGCAGAGCCACGCGCCGCGCCCCGGAAGTGTACGGCCTTCGACCGGATTTCCCTCGGGACCGAGCACGAACCGCACCAGCTCGGACTGCGGCCTGCGGCGCCGGCAGCCCACACAGGTGCGGATCGGCTCGCCCCGCCCGGCGGCCGCGCTACTCGTCGCCCTTGCCCGGCTCGTCGCCGGCCCCGGCCTCCACCGAGACCTCCTCGGGCGCGGGCTCGCCCGAGGCCTCCTGCGAGGCCTCCTCGACCGCGGCCTCGGCTGCCGGCTCCTCGGACGCCGACTCGCCGGCCTGGCCGGCCTCGGCCACTTGGTCGGTGCCGTTCGCGGGCGACGACGAAGCCGGCGCCGCCTCTGCGGCGCCCTCCTGCTCGCCCTCGGGCGCGTCGGAGACGGCGGCCTCCCACTCCTCGGCCGACACGGCGGGACCGCCCTCGGCGGGCTGCCAGACCTGCTCGCCGGTGGCCGGGTCGACCACCCACTCGCCCTCGGCCCAGTCCTGCTGGGCGTAGGTCTCCTCCTCCTGCAGCTGGGTCTCGCTCTTGATGTCGACCCGCCACCCGGTGAGCCGTGCGGCCAAGCGGGCGTTCTGGCCCTCCTTCCCGATGGCCAGCGACAGCTGGTAGTCGGGCACGATGACCTCGGCCACGCCGGTCGACTCGTCGATGCGGACCTCCTTGACCTTGGCCGGAGACAGCGCCTTGGCCACGAACTCGTAGGGGTCGTCGGAGAACGGGACGATGTCGATCTTCTCGCCCCGCAGCTCGTTGACGACCTGCCGCACCCGGGCGCCCCGGGCGCCGACGCATGCGCCGACCGGGTCGACGTTGGCGTCGTTGGACCACACGGCGATCTTCGTGCGGTGGCCGGGCTCGCGGGCGCACGCCTTGATCTCGACCACGCCGTCGGCGATCTCGGGCACCTCGAGCTTGAACAGCTCGAGGATCAGCCCGGGGTGGGTGCGCGACACGACGATCTGCGGCCCCTTCGAGGTGCGCCGCACCTCGACGATGTACGCCTTGAGCCGGGTGTTGGCCTCGGGCCGCTCGTGCGGGACCTGCTCGGCCTGGGGCAGCAGCGCCTCGACCGGGCCGAGGCTCAGCAGCGTGTAGCGGCTGTCGCCCTGCTGGACCGTGCCGGTGACGATGTCGCCCTCGCGGCCGGCGTACTCCTCGTAGCGCAGCTCACGCTCGGCCTCGCGGATGCGCTGGGTCATCACCTGGCGGGCCGTCTGGGCGGCGATGCGGCCGAAGTCCTTGGGGGTCACGTCGAGCTCGGGGCCGTACGGCTCGCCGTCCTCGTCGATCTCCTGGGCGTAGACGCGGATGTCGAAGTTGCCGGGGTCGATCGTGACCCAGGCGTACTCGTGGGCGCCGGGCATGCGCTTGTAGGCCGACTCGAGCGCGTCGGCCAGGGCTGCCAGCAGAGCGTCGACCGAGATGCCCTTCTCCGCGGCCAGCGCCTGGAGCGCTTCCAGCATGTCGGGATTGCTCATGACCTGCGTTCCCTCTTCTCGTCGCGTGTGCCCGGGCCCCATTCGAACACCGTGCGCGCCCGCACGACCTCGTCGTAGGTCAGCCGGCGCACGTCGGCGTCGCCCTCGCCCGTCCGCACCGAGATGCCGGCGTCGTCAGCGGCGGCGAGGACGCCCTCGACGCGGCGCTCGTCGGCACCGGGCACCGTCTTGATCTTCACCGTCTCGCCGACCGCGCCTGCGAAGTGCTCGGGCCTACGCAGCGTGCGCTCGAGGCCGGGGCTGGTCACCTCGAGCGTGTAACGCCCGGACACGGGATCGGCCTCGTCGAGCACCCGGGAGACGGCCCGGGTGACCTCGCTCAGCGCGTCGAGATCGAGGCCCTGGCGGTCGACGACGACCCGGAGGATTCCCCCGGCGTGCTCGACGTCGTACAGCGTCAGCTGCCGGTCGGCAAGGATGGGCAGCACGAGGTCACGCACGCGATCAGCGACGGTCACCTGGCTGCACCTCCTGTCTCATACGAAAGGCGTGGGCACGAGCCCACGCCTTCCCTCGAATGGTCGAACGGAACGGACGGCTGAGTATAGCGGGAACCCTGCGCGCGGACAGAGGTCATGCCTCTGTCCGCGGTCAATAAGCGCGCCCGACGACGGCCACGAGGTCGGGCTCGTCGTCGGACTCGGGCAGCGACCCGTCGGGACGCTGGAGGCAGCGCACCGTGATGCCCTCGACGGCCAGCCGCTGCTCGCCCTCGGCCTCGCCGAGCGCCTGCCACGGCAGGCGGGCGAAGCCCGACTTGGCCGCCTCGACCGCCCCGACGATGTCGTCGACATCCGCGATGTGCTCGTCGCGCCGGGCGGTGGCGCCGGCCAGCATGTCGGCCTGGACCTGGTCGAGCAGCCTCTCGACCTGCTCGCGCACCCCGGCGAGGGGCACCGGGACCTTGTCGCCGGTGTCGCGCCGGACGACGGTCACTGAGCCGGTGGCCAGCTCGCGGGGCCCGACCTCGACCCGCACGGGCACGCCCTTCAGCTCCCAGTCGGTGGCGCGACGGCCGAAGCTCTGGGACACCCGGTCGTCGAGCTTCGTCCGCACGCCGGCGCCCGCCAGCTCGTCGGCCAGGTTCCGGGCGGCGTCGCCGGCCCCGCCGTCGTCCTTCACCAGCAGCACGACCGCCTGGGTGGGCGCCAGCCGCGGCGGCACGACCAGCCCGTCGTCGTCGCCATGGGTCATGATCAGGCCGCCGACCATGCGGGTGGACGAGCCCCACGACGTGGTCCACGCCAGTTGGGTCTGGCCCTCGGCGTCGAGGTAGTCGATGTCGAACGCCCGCGCGAAGTTCTGCCCCAACTCGTGGCTGGTGCCCATCTGCAGCGCCTTGCCGTCGCGCATCATCGCCTCGCACGTCAGCGTGTTGACTGCACCGGCGAACCGCTCACCGGCGGTCTTGCGGCCGATCAGCACGGGGACGGCCAGGTCGTTGACCATGAAGTCTTCGTAGACCTCGTGCAGGATGCGCGTGGCGTAGGCCGAGGCGTCGTCACGGGTGGCGTGCGCGGTGTGCCCCTCTTGCCACAGGAACTCGGTGGTGCGCAGGAAGATGCGGGGGCGCAGCTCCCACCGCACGACGTTGTTCCAGCAGTTCAGCAGCAGCGGCAGGTCGCGGTACGACTGGACCCACTTGCCCATGTACTCGCCGATGACCGTCTCGCTGGTGGGCCGCACGACGATCGGCTCGTCGAGCTTCTTCCCGCCGCCGTGCGTGACGACGGCCAGCTCGGGGCTGAAGCCCTCGACGTGCTCGGCCTCGCGCCGCAGGTAGCTCTCGGGGATGAACAGCGGGAAGTAGGCGTTCTCGGCTCCGCACGCCTTGATGCGGCCGTCGACCCCCGCCTGGATGCGCTCCCACAGCGCGTAGCCGTACGGGCGGATGACCATGGTGCCGCGGACCGGCCCGTTGTCGGCCAGCTCGGCCTTCGCGAGGACGTCCTGATACCAGCGGGGGAAGTCGTCGGCCTGCGACGTGAGGACCTTGGCCATAGCCGGGGCATCGTACTGCCCCGGCCGACCCGCCCCGGCCCGGGTTTGGCGGAGCGGCTACGCCGGCTCGGTCACCCCGCTCTCGGCGCCTGCGGCGCCGGGCCGCTCGGGCCCCGGCTGCGCCGACGGCGCAGCCTCAGGAGTCGTCGCGCTCGCGCCGGACCAGGTCGCCGACGGTGGACAGCCGCTCGTCGTGCAGCCGGTACGTCGCCCGGACCTGCTCGGACGGGCAGCAGAACGGGTCGTCGTCGGCGTACGCCGACCACGTGACGAC
>JBKPAS010000147.1:0-11002 GCA_046744265.1 Actinomycetota bacterium | reverse complement strand
CGTCGGCCGCGCAGACTCGCTCGTCGCCGGCGATGGTCGCCGTGAACGCCCGCCGCTCGGCCTCGAGCCCCCGGACCCATTCGGCCGCCCGGTCGCCCTCGCTGCGGGCGTCGAGCTCGGCCAGCGACAGCGGGCCGAGCGTGCGCAGCAGGTCGTGCAGCTCGTCGGCGTCGCGGGCCCGCCGCCCGTCGGCCAGGCGCTGCAGCTCGAGCTCGAGGTCGGCCAGCGCCCCGGCGTCGAGCAGCTCGCGCAGCTCGTCGGCGCCCAGCAGGTCGTCGAGCAGGTCGCGGTCGAGCGCCAGCGCCGCCGCCCGCCGCTCGGCGAGGGGGGCGTCGCCCTCGTACATGTAGACGGCGATCCAGCCGAACAGCAGGGACTGGGCGAACGGCGAGGCGTGCGGCGTCTCGACCTCGACGACCCGAACCTTCCGCGACCGGATGTCGCCCAGCACCTCGCGCAGCGCCGGCAGGTCGAACACGTCGTTGAGGCACTCGCGCGTGGCCTCGAGCAGGATCGGGAAGCTCGGGTACCGCCCCGCCACCGCCAGCAGGTCAGCCGAGCGCTGGCGCTGCTGCCACAGCGGTGTGCGCCGATCGGGCCGGCGCCGGGGCAGCAGCAGCGCGCGGGCCGCGCTCTCGCGGAACCGGCTGGCGAACAGCGCCGTGCCCGGCAACTCGGACACGACGACGTCGTCGATCTCCTCGGGGTCGAAGCTCAGCGCCTCGACGATCGACCCCTCGAACCCGCCACCGGCCACGCCCGCCCGCACAGGCGGGGCATTGTCGGCCCACCAGCCCTCGCCGTCGCCCCGGGGAACAGCCACACCGTCGCCCCACCCCTCGACCGCATCGGGCAGGCGGACGACGATGCCGTCGTCACTCCACATCATCTCGATCTCGGTGCCCCACAGGTCGGACAGGCGCCCCTTGAGCGCCATGCCCCACGGGGCGTGGACCTGGGCCCCGAACGGCGACAGGATGCACACCCGCCAGTCGCCGATCTCGTCGCGGAACCGCTCGACCACGATCGTGCGGTCGTCGGGCACGGCGCCGGTGGCCTCGGCCTGCTCGTCGAGGTAGGCGACGAGGTTGGCCGCCGCCCGCTCGTCGAGGCCGTGCACGCGCTGCAGCCGCTCGACCGCCTCGCCCCGGCCCGAGGCCGAGCGCAGCTGCCGGGTGAACGCCCCCAGCGCCCGCCCCAGCTCGAGCGGCCGCCCCGGACCGTCGCCGTGCCAGAACGGCATCTTCCCCGGCTCGCCCGGCGCCGGCGTGACGACGACCCGGTCGTGGGTGATCTCGGCGATGCGCCAGGTCGTGGCCCCGAGCAGGAACGTCTCGCCGGGGCGGCTCTCGTAGACCATCTCCTCGTCGAGCTCGCCGACCCGGGTGCCGTCGGGCAGGAACACGCCGAACAGCCCCCGGTCGGGGATTGTGCCCGCGTTCGTCACCGCTAGCCGCTGGGCGCCGGCCCGCCCCCGGACGATGCCCTCGACCCGGTCCCACACGATGCGGGGGCGTAGCTCGGCGAACTCCTCGGACGGGTAGCGGCCCGACAGCAGGTCGAGCACCGCGTCGAGCACATCGTCGGACAGCTCGGCGAACGGTGCGGCCCGCCGCACCAGCGCGGCCAGGTCGTCGACCTTCCAGTCGTCGAGGGCGGCCATCGCCACGATCTGCTGGCACAGGACGTCGAGTGGGTTACGCGGGTAGCGGGTGGCCTCGATCAGGCCCTCGTGCATGCGCTCGACGACGACGGCCGCCTCGAGCAGGTCGTGGCGGTGCTTGGGGAACAGCTTGCCCCGGCTCGGGGCGTCGAGCTGGTGGCCGGCCCGCCCCACCCGCTGGAGGCCCCGGCTGACCGCCCCCGGCGACTCGACCTGGACGACCAGGTCGACCGCGCCCATGTCGATGCCCAGCTCGAGGCTCGAGGTGGCCACGAGGCCCCGCAGCCGCCCGGACTTCAGCTCGTCTTCGATCTGGACCCGCCGCTCGCGCGATAGCGACCCGTGGTGCGCCTTGACCAGCTCGGGAGCGTGCTCGGGCGGCGAGGTGCCCTCGGCCTCACCGCCCCGGTTGTCGTTCTCGTAGCGCAGCTCGTTGAGCCGGGTGGCGAGCCGCTCGGCCAGGCGCCGGGCGTTGACGAAGATCAGCGTGGACCGGTGCGATTCGACCAGCTCGAGCAGCCGGGGGTGGATGGCCGGCCAGATCGACCGCCGGGGCGGACCCGATGCCGCCGACCCAGGGACCGGCTGGTCGACGACCTGCCCCAGCTCGGCCATGTCGTCGACCGGCACGACCACCTCGATGTCGAGCTGCTTCCGAGTGCCGGCGTCGACCACGGCGACCGGCCGGGGGCGCCGCCCGCCCTCCCCTGGGCCCGACTCGTAGCCGCCCAGGAACCGGGCCACGACGTCGAGAGGGCGCTGCGTGGCCGACAGCCCGATGCGCTGGGGCGGCCGGTCGCACAGGGCCGTCAGCCGCTCGAGGGTGAGCGCCAGGTGGGCGCCCCGCTTGGTCGGCACCAGCGAGTGGATCTCGTCGACGATGACCGCCTCGACGCCCCGCAGCGTCTCGCGCGCCTGCGAGGTCACCATGAGGTACAGCGACTCGGGCGTGGTGATGAGGATGTCGGGCGGGTTGCGGACCAGCTGGCGGCGGACGTCGGCCGGCGTGTCGCCCGTGCGCAGCCCCACCGTCGGGTCGCGGAACGGCTCGCCCAGGCGCTCGGCCGCGGCCCGGATGCCAACCAGCGGCGCCCGCAGGTTCTTCTCGACGTCGACGGCCAGGGCCCGCAGCGGCGAGACGTAGACGATCGTCGTGCCGGGCCGCTCGTGCTCGCTGTCGCCGGCACCGGCGTCGGCTCCCGCCGGCGACGCCTTCACCAGCCGGTCGATGCCCCACAGGAACGCGGCCAGCGTCTTGCCCGAGCCGGTGGGGGCGAGGATGAGCGTGTGGTCGCCCCCGGCGATGGCCGGCCAGCCCTGTTCCTGCGCCGCCGACGGGGCGCGGAAGCTGGTCTCGAACCACGCCCGGACGGCCGGCGAGAACAGGTCCAGCGCCACCTGAGGAACGCTAGCGACGGGGTGTGACAACCAAGCCGCCAAGCCGCAGACGCGAGCGACGGGCCCCGGAGGGCCCGTCGCGGAGAAAAGCCAGGGGGGCGGGGCGGGCGGGCGGACAGGCACCCCGCCCCCAGCTGGCGTGTGCCAATCTCCTACCCGAAGCACCCCTGAGGCAAACCAAAGCGGCAAAAACTTGTCGCGACCTCGCGAAGTCGCAGGTCAGCGATTTCGAACTTCACTCGACAACGATTTTCCCGTGCATGTTCGGGTGCAGGTCGCAGACGAACGTGTACTCCCCGGGGTCGAGATCGACGGTGAGTGCCTGGCGCGACCGGCCCGACTCGAGCGGAGTCCGATCGGGCTCGGGTGCATGCTCGATGTGGATGTTGTGGTTGACGCCCTCGTCCCGGTTGTCGATCACGATCGTGACCGGCTGGCCCGCCGGGACGTGGACCTCGTCCTGGTCGAACGCCATGTCCCGGGCCACGACCACGGCGTCGGGGTCGTCGGGGACCGGCTCGTGGGACACCTCGCCGTCGTCGTCGCCGCAGGCCGCCAGGCCGCCCGCCACGACGAGGGCGACGGCGACGGACGCTGGCAGCCATCGCGCTCGCATGTCGGCGACCGTCGCGCACGCCGGAGGGACCGGCCAAAACGGGCCCGTGGGCCTGGTCGGGTGCCGGACAGCGGGCGCCAGTCCCAAGCTCACAAGCTCTAGGCTTGGGTCGTGGCCGAGTACCAGACACGCGAGTTCCACCCCGCCTTCGAGGAGTACTGCGAGGCGATCTGGGAGCTCAAGGAGGACGATGTCGCGGTCATCCAGGCCCGCATCGCCGAGCGGCTCAACGTGTCGCGCCCGGCCGTGTCCGAGATGATCAAGCGCATGCAGTCCGAGGGCTTCGTCGAGGTGTCCGGCTCGGCGATCAACCTCACGGCCGACGGTCGCCACCTGGCCGAGCAGGTCGTGCGCCGGCACCGGCTGGCCGAGCGGCTGCTGACCGACATCCTGGGCCTGTCGTGGGCCGAGGCCCACGTCGAGGCCGGCAAGTGGGAGCACGTCATCTCCGACCCGGTCGAGCGGGCCATCAACCGGCTGCTCGACAACCCGACCACCTGCCCGCACGGCAACCCGATCCCAGGGTCGAGCTACGCCGCGCCCGACACCGTGGCGCTGTCGACCGTGCCCGTGGGGTCCGAGTTCACGGTGACCCGCATCCCCGAAGAGCTCGAGTTCACGCCCGGCCTGCTCGTGTTCCTCGAAGACGCCGCGGTCCAACCGGGCCGCAGGGGCGCGGTCACGGCCACGTCGCCCGACGGCACGATGACGGTCGAGATCGACGGCACCCACGTGGGCATCGGGGCGTTCGCCGCGGCCCGCATCCTCGTGACGGTCGGGCAGCGGGCCGAGTCCGCCGTCGCGTAGTAGCCGGCGGCCCCGCGGCCGCTCACCCCAGCAGGTGGGCGTTGATCTCACGCACCAGCGGCGCCAGCGCCGGCATCTCGACGACCTCGACGCCGGCGGCCCGCAGGTCCTCGGCGCCGGTGCAGTCGACGAACAGGGCCGGCTCCCGCCAGGCGAAAACGACCCGCCCGATGCCGGCCGCCACGATCAGCTCGGCGCACGGGCGGGGACGCGACGCTCGCGTGCTGCACGGCTCGAGCGAGCTGTAGATCGTGGCCGCGGGCAGGCGGGGGTCGCCGTCGGCGAGCGAGGCGAGGGCGGCCTCCTCGGCGTGGACGACGGGGTCGCCGCCCTGGCGCGAATAGCCGGTGGCGAGGACATGCCCGCCGGCGTCGACCACGATCGCCCCCACGGAGAACGCCTTGGGAGAGACCGGGCAGGAGCGGGACAGCTCGATGGCCTCCCGCAGCCACCGCTCGTCGTCGGGCCGCTCAGGCATCGGGCGATCCAGCAGGTAGCGCAGCACGGCCATATCGCCGACGGCCCGGACGCCGGCCAGGCGCATGCGCCGGCCTGGGCCGTGCGGGAACCGGCCGGGGCCGACCGCCCGGGGCGCGGCGGGGTCGCCGACGAACAGGGGGGCGACGGCGAGCTGCAGCTCGTCGGCCAGGCCCGCGGCCAGGAACTGGGAGAGCACGCTGCCGCCGCCCTCGACCATCAGGCGCTCGACGCCCCTCCCGGCCAGGTCGTCGAGCACCCGCCGCAGCTCCCGCGGGTCGCCGGCGTCGACCACAGTGACCGAGGCACCGGCAGCGCCCTCGCTGGCCGCTCTCGCGGCGGGCCCGGCGACGGTGGTCCCGCCGGAGCCGGCGGACGATGCGGTCCCAGCCACGTCGGCGAAGCGCTCGCGTAGCGCAGCGGTGGCCGGGGGGGCGCAGTAGACCAGCGTCGAGCCGCTGGCGAAGATGCGGGCCGACGGGTCGAGGTCGCCGCTGGCGGTCAGGACCACCTTGAGCGGCGTCTCGGGCCGGCCGCCCTCGCGGCGGGCCCGCCGCCGCGCCGCGGAGCGGACCTCGAGCCGCGGGTCGTCCGCCCGGACCGTCCCGGCGCCGACGAGGATCGCGTCGCAGCCGGCCCGCAGCTCGTCCACCCGATCGAAGTCGGCCTCGTCCGACAGCAGCAGCCGGGTGCCTGTGGCGTCGTCGAGGTAGCCGTCCACCGACACGGCGCAGGACAGCAGCACGTGCATCGAGGCCCCCTACCGCAGGGCGTCGGGCAGCGGCTCGGCGTGGACCACCGCCAGCCGCTTCGTGGCCCGGGTGAGCGCGACGTAGAGGGCGCGCATGCCCTGGGCCTCCTCGGCGACGATGGCGGCGGGCTCGACCACCACCGCGGCGTCGAGCTCGAGGCCCTTGACCAGGCTGACCGGCACGAGCGTGACCCGCTCGGCGAGGCCGTTGCGGGCCGCCCGCCCGAACTCGATGCCGGCCCGGTCGAGGGCCGCGGCCACGTCGTCGACCAGCGTCTGGGGGGCGATGACCGCCACACTGCCGGGGTCGACGGCGTCGAGCTCTTCCGCCGCCACCTGCGCCACCCGCGCGGCCAGACCGTGGCCGTCGGCGGCCCCGGAGACCGGGACAATGCGGGGCGGGTCGCCCACCTGGCGGACCGATCTCGGCGGCTCGAGGTCGGGGGCGGCCACGGCCAGGACCTTGGCCGCCAGGTCCATCGTCGGGCCGGGGATGCGGTAGCCGATCGACAGCTCGGCCCGCCGGGACGGGCGCTTGCGGGGCAGGTGCTCGAGGATTCCGTCCCACCCGGCGTGCGCCCACACCCCCGTGGCCTGGGCGATGTCGCCCACGACGGTCATCGAGCCGTTGAGCGAGCGCCGGGTCAGCATGCGCAGCTGCATCGGGGAGAGGTCCTGCGCCTCGTCGACCACGATGTGCCCGTAGGTGCGGATGTCGTCGGCCCCGTTGAGGTCGCGCCGCCGCCGGGGCTTGGGGCCGAGCAGCTCGCGAGCCTCGTCGAGCAGCGGCACGTCGTCGTGGGTCCACACCACCGACGCCACGTCGTCGCTGCGGGGCCGGACCAGGGCGGCGCGCTCGTCGTCGTCGAGGTGCTTCGACGCCGCCAGGTCGATCAGCGCCCGCGACCCGAACAGGTCGTGGAGCAGCTCGGCCGGCTTGAGGATCGGCCACATCCGCTCGAGCGCCTCGCGGACCTCGGGGGCGAACCGCACCCGGTCGCGCACCTCGCCCGCGCTGGTCGGGACCCGGCTGACGTCGGCCAGCGCCGCGAACAGCTGCGCCTCGACGAACCGGCGCCCGGCGTTGTGAACGCGGAAGCGCCGCCGCGCGTCGGCCACGATCTCAGCCGTGCGCTCGGCCGGCAAGCTCAGCGTCTGCAGCCCGTAGCCGACCCGCAGCGGCGCCCGCAGGGGCCGCTCGCGGTCGCGCACGGCCTTGGCCAGAACCTTGGCCATGCGCACGTCGCCCTTGATGCGGGCGGTGGCCGGCCGGTCGTAGCCCCGGACGATCACGTCGTCGACCAGGTCAGCCAGCACCGCCAGCTCGACGCCGGCCTCGCCCAGGCTGGGCAGGACCCGCTCGATGTAGCCGAGGAACAGCCGGTTGGGCCCCACGACCAGCACGCCCTGGCCCTCGAGCGGGAACCGGTAGGTGTAGAGCAGGTAGGCGGCCCGGTGCAGCGCCACGACCGTCTTGCCCGTGCCGGGGCCGCCCTGCACGACCAGCACGCCGGGCAGGTCGGACCGGATGACCTCGTCCTGCTCGCCCTGGATCGTGGCGACGATGTCGGTGAGCTTGCCGGTGCGGGCCTCTTCCAGGGCGGCGATGAGGGCGCCCGTGCCCCGGATCTCGGTGCCCTCGTCGACCACCCGCAGCTCGCCGCCGAGGATGCCCGACGCCTCGCCGAACAGCTCGTCCTCGATGCCGAGCAGCGCGCGGCCGCGGGTGGCGAAGTGCCGGCGCCGGACCAGCCCCATCGGTGCCCGCCCGGTCGCCCGGTAGAACGGCTCGGCGATGGGGGCCCGCCAGTCGACGACCACCGGCTCCTGCCGCTCGTCGGCCACGGCGATGCGGCCGATGTAGTACGTGTCGCCACCCTCGGACCGGGCCCGGTCGACCCGGCCGAACACCAGGCTGGCGTCGCCGACGTTGAGGTAGTCGAGGCGGTTGGCGATGTTCCCCTCGATCATCTCCCGTTCCCAGCGGGCCTGCTCGGTGCCGCCCTGACCGACCTCGACCATCGAACGCAGGCGTGTCGCCGACTCCTTGGCGCGCTCCAGGCAGTCGTACGCATGATCGATGTACGCCTGCTCGCTCGCGAAGTCGGGATGGGAGGCCAAGCCGCTCCTCCGGCGGTCCGGGAACCGACCACACTACCTGGTCGCGGGGTTCTCGGGGGCGATCGAGCCTCGGCCCGCCCGCCGGCGATGGAGCTACTCGTCGTGGAAGAAGCCCTCGTTCGGGGCGTGACCGTGGCTGTCCTCGGGGTCGACGTGGAAGTCGTGGAACCCGGTCAGGGCCTCGTGGGCGTCGTGATGGTCGACCACGCCGTCGCCGGTCAGATCCCAGTCGGTGTCGGTGTCGGGCACGTAGTCGGAGTCGAACTCGAAGGCGGACAGCTCGCCGCCGCCGGCGTCGGCCGGGTCGTCGAAGCCGCCCAGGTCGGTGCCCGTCTCGTCCTGCAGGAACGACGGCTCGTCGAACGGGTTGCTGTCGTCGTAGCCGCCGTCGGCCGAGCCGGCGCCGAAGGCGTCGTCGCCGAACGTCCCCGAACCCTCGTGTGCGTACGGGTCCGAGCCGTCGAAGCCCTCGGCCAGGAGGCCGGCGTCGCCGCCGCCGGCCGCCTCGGTCGTGTCGGTCGTGTCGCTCGTGTCCGTGCCGCCGGTGCCGCCGCTGCCCTGCGTGTCGGTGCCCTGGCTGTCGTCGCTGTCGGGCGTGCGCATGGTGCCCATCGTCGCGACGACGGGGGCCGGTGTCGACCAGGACATTCCCCTGACCGTGCCCCACGGCGTGGGGGAACCCCCGAGAGGGGGCCGGACAGCTCACGGTTGCTCTATCGGCGGCTCCCGCCGCCGAGAGGTCGAACGACGGAGCATCTCCCCTCTTGGCGCCTTCGGCGCCGGGCCGCTGGGCCCAGGCCCCCGCGTGGATAGCGTGGCGCCCGATGCCGCCACCGCCCGACGCACCGTTCCTCGCGGCCTGCCGCAACGAGCCGGCCGACCGGGTGCCGGTGTGGTTCATGCGCCAGGCGGGGCGGTCGCTGCCGGAGTACCGGGCGATCCGGGGAACCGGCAGCATCCTGTCCGCCGTGCGCGACCCCGACGTGGCCGCCGAGGTCACGCTGCAGCCGGTGCGGCGGTACGGGGTCGACGCCGCGATCCTCTACAGCGACATCGTGGTACCGGTCGACGCCGTCGGGTTCGGGGTCGAGATCGCCCCCGGGGTCGGGCCGGTGGTGGCCCGGCCGTTCCGGGACTCGTCCGACCTCGACCGGCTGCGGCCCCTCGACCCGGCGGGCGACTGCCCGTGGGTGGCCGAGACGGTGCGGCGGGTGGTCGCGGCGCTGGACTCGCTCGGCGGCGTCCCGCTCATCGGGTTCGCCGGGGCGCCCTTCACCGTGGCCAGTTACCTGGTCGAGGGCGGTCCGTCGCGCACGCTCGGGCGGACCAAGGCGCTGATGCTCGGCTCGCCGGCAGTGTGGGCGCAGCTGCTCGACCGCCTGGCCGACATGGCGGTGGCGTCGCTGCGGGCCCAGGTCAGGGCCGGCGCGTCGGCCGTCCAGCTGTTCGACAGCTGGGCGGGCACGCTCAGCCCGGACATCTACGAGCGGTTCGTGCTCCCGGCCAGCGCCAAGGTGTTCGCGGGCATCGCGGACCTAGGGGTGCCGGGCATCCACTTCGGCGTGACGACCGGCGAGCTGCTGCCGCTGCTGGCCAAGGCCGGCGCCTCGGTCGTCGGCGTGGACTGGCGGGTCCCGCTCGACGAGGCCCGCCAGCGCCTGGGGCCCGACGTGGCCGTCCAGGGCAACCTCGACCCGGCCGTGTGCCTGGCCCCGTGGCCCGCGGTCGAGGAGCGGGTGCGCGACGTGCTCCGCCGCAACGGCGGGCGGCCCGGCCACATCTTCAACCTGGGGCACGGCGTGCTGCCGGAGACCGACCCGGCGGTGCTGGGCCGCATCGTCGAGGTGGTCCACGCGTGGGAGGCCGGATCGTGACTCGGTCGGGGCTGGTCGTCATGGCCTACGGGACGCCGGGGTCGCTGGACGAGGTCGAGGCGTACTACACGCACATCCGGCACGGTCGGGCGCCGTCGCCGGACCAGCTCGCCGAGCTGAAGGGGCGGTACGCGGCGATCGGGGGCGTCTCCCCGCTGGCGGCCCGGACGCGGGACCAGGTGGCGGCGATCGAGTCCGCCCTCGAGGCCGCCGCGCCCGGCGAGTGGGAGGTCGAGCTGGGGGCGAAGCACGCCGTTCCTTTCGTGGAGGACGCCGTCGGCGCCCTGGCCGGGCGAGGGGTGTCACGGGCGGTGGGGCTCGTGCTGGCACCGCACTACTCGCGGGGGTCGGTGGGCGAGTACCACGGGCGGGCGGGCGCCGCCGCCTCGTCCCATGGGCTGGCCTACGCGGGGATCGACTCGTGGCACGACTCGGACGCGTGGCTGTCCGCGCAGGCCGCCACGGTGCGCTCGGCGCTGGCGGAGCTGCCCGCGGCCACCGAGGTGCTGTTCACCGCCCACAGCCTGCCCGAGCGGGTGCTGGAGGGAGACCCGTATGCGGACGAGCTGCTGGCGTCGGCCCGGGCGATCGCCGGGCGGGCCGGCCTCGACGACGGCCGGTGGCGGTTGGCGTGGCAGTCCGCCGGGCGGACGCCGGAGCCGTGGCGGGGCCCGGACGTCGCCGGGGTCATCCGGTCGCTGGGCGCGTCGCGCTCGGTCGCCGGGGTGCTGGTCTGCCCGCAGGGGTTCACGTCCGACCACCTCGAGGTCCTGTACGACCTGGACGTCGAGGCCCGGCGGGTGGCCGGGGAGGCCGGGCTGGCCTTCGCCCGGACCGACTCGATCAACGACGACCCGGCCGTGATGGCGGACCTGGCGGACCGGGTCCGGCGGGTGCCGGTGGCGTCGTAAGGGCCGGACGTGGCTGACGTGACGCTTGCGGTCGTGGGTGGCGGCATCAGCGGGCTCGCCGCTGCCTGGGAGGGCGTGCGCCGCGGCGCCGACGTCGCCGTGCTCGAGGGGTCGGACCGGGCCGGCGGCGTCGTGGCCACGTCCCCGCTGGGCGACGTGCCCGTCGACGAGGCGGCGGACGCCTTCCTGGCCCGGGTGCCCGAGGCCGTCGACCTGTGCGCCGAGCTGGGCCTGGCGGGTGACCTGGTAGCGCCCGCCACCGGCACGGCCTACGTCTGGTCGGGCGGGGCGCTGCGCCGCCTGCCCGCCGAGCAGCTGCTCGGGGTGCCGACCGACCTCGAGGCGGTGGCGGCCAGCGGGATCCTGTCCACGGCCGGGCTCGCC
>JBKPAS010000017.1:0-6035 GCA_046744265.1 Actinomycetota bacterium | reverse complement strand
CAAGGGGGGCGAGCCGTGAAGCGGTCGCTCATCGTCGACACGTCGGTCCACGTCATCTCGTACTCGGTGCTGGTCCTGTCGCTGTACCTGCTGTTCGCCGGGCACAACCAGCCCGGCGGCGGGTTCGTCGGCGGGCTGGTGGCGGGCGCGGCCGTGGGCCTGCGGTACGTGGCCGGCGGCATCGACGCCGTGCGGGAGGCCAGCCCCGTCCGGCCGTGGACGATCCTCGGCGTCGGCCTGCTCGTCGCCAGCGTGACCGCCGTGGTCCCGCTGCTGGCCGGCGGCACCGTGCTCGACAATGCCGTGGGCGACTGGCACGTGCCGGCCCTCGGCCACGTGCACGCCACCAGCGCCACCGTGTTCGACGTCGGCGTGTACCTGGTCGTCGTGGGGCTGACGTTCATGGTGTTCGAGGCGTTCGGCGACGACCCCGAGCCCGGCGAGGGACCGGGAGCATGACCGTTCTCCTCGCCTTCGCGGCCGCCAGCCTGTTCGGCGTCGGGACCTACCTGGTGCTCCAGCGCCAGCTCAGCCGCATCGTGATCGGCGTCGGCCTACTCGGCCACGGGACCAACGTGCTGTTCGTCGTCGCCGCCCGGGGCCGGGGCGAGCCACCGTTCGTCGGCGGCGGCGACCGGGGCAGCTTCGCCGACCCCCTGCCCCAGGCGCTGGCGCTGACCGCCATCGTGATCACGTTCGGCGTGACCGCCTTCCTGCTCGCGCTGGCCTACCGCAGCTGGATCGTCACCCGCCACGACGAGGTCGAGGACGACGTCGAGGACCGGTTCATCGCTCGCCGGGGCCTCCACCCCGACGACGTCGAGCGCCGCGTCGCCGATGAGGCGGCGGTCGCCGAGGCGGCGGTCGCCGACGACCGGGACGCCGAGCCGTGAACGCCCTGATCGCCCTGCCCATCGTGCTGCCGCTGGTCGGTGCCGCCCTGTCGATCGTGGTCGGCCGGTGGCGGAACGCCCAACGCGCCATCGGGCTGGTCACGCTCGTCACCGTCGCGGGGCTCAGCATCGCCCTGCTGGTGCGGGTCGACGACCGGGGGCCGGTGGCCACCCAGGCGGGCGGCTGGCCGGCGCCCGTCGGCATCGCGCTGGTGGCCGACCGGCTCGCCGCCCTCCTGCTCACTGTCTCGTCGCTCGTACTGCTGGCCGTGCTCGTCTACGCCATCGGCCAGCGCGGGGTGGAGCAGACCCACGTCGGCTTCCACCCCGTCTACCTCGTGTTGGCCGCCGGCATCGCCGGCTCGTTCCTCACCGGCGACCTGTTCAACCTCTTCGTCTGGTTCGAGGTCATGCTCACGGCCAGCTACGTGCTGCTCACGCTGGGCGGGCGGCCGGAGCAGGTCCGCTCGGGCATGACGTACGTGGTGATCAGCCTGCTGGCGTCGATCCTGTTCCTGGCCGCGCTGGCACTCGTCTACGCGGCGGCCGGCACGGTCAACATGGCCGACCTCGGCGCCAAGCTGGCGGACGTCCCGTCGGGCGTGCGCAGCGCCCTCGGGCTGCTGCTGGTGGTCGTGTTCGGCGTCAAGGCCGCGCTGTTCCCCCTGTTCTTCTGGCTGCCCGACAGCTACCCGACCGCGCCGGCGCCGGTCACCGCGGTGTTCGCCGGCCTGCTGACCAAGGTGGGCGTCTACGCGCTGATCCGCACGCAGACCATCATGTTCGCCGCCGGGAGCCGGCCCGGCACGCTGCTGCTCGTGGCCGCCGGGGCCACGATGGTGGTGGGCGTGCTCGGCGCCATAGCCCAGGACGACGTCAAGCGCATCCTGTCGTTCCAGATCGTGAGCCAGATCGGCTACGCGGTGATGGGCCTCGGCCTGTTCACGCTGGCCGGGCTGGCGGGGGCGATCGTCTACCTGGTCCAGACGATCGTCGTGAAGACCGCGCTGTTCCTGACCGCGGGGCTGATCGAGCACAGCGAGGGCACCGGCCGCCTGGCCCGCATCGGCGGGCTGGCCCACCGGGCACCGGTGGTGGCCGGGGTGTTCCTGGTCTCGGCGCTGGGCCTGGTCGGGGTGCCGCCGTTCTCGGGGTTCGTGGCCAAGCTCGCCCTCGTGTCGGCCGGCCTGGCGGCGGACCAGTACGCCATCGTGGCCGTGAGCCTGGTCGTCAGCCTGCTGGCCCTGTACTCGATGATGCGGATCTGGACCGGCGTGTTCTGGGGCGAGCCCGACGACGAGGCAGGGGCCGCGGCCGCGCCGCCCGCCGAGGAAGGGTCCGGACGCCTGGGCGGCCCGCCGCTGATGGTACTGCCGACCGTGGCGGTGGCCGGGCTGTCGATCGCCGTCGCGGTGGCCGCCGGGCCGCTCTACGACCTGTGCGTGCGTGCCGCCGCCGACCTGCTCGACCCGGCCGCCTACACGCACGCCGTGTTGGGGACGGGAGGAGCACGATGATCGTCGCCGCGCTCGTCGTGCTGGCCGCGGCCGGCGCCTGCTTCGTCGCCAGGCTGGTGCTGGGGCCGACGCTGGCCGACCGGGTCGTGGCCCTCGACGGCCTGGTGATGACGCTGATCAGCGCCATCGCCCTCGACGCGGCGCGGACCGGGTCGCCGCTGTTCGTCGACGCCGTGGTGGTCATCGCCCTGGTCGGCTTCGTGGGGATGGCCGCCGCGGCCCGGTTCATCGAGGAGAGGGGAGGCTGACGTGCACGACGCCGGCGACGTGATCACCGGCGTGCTGGCCCTGGCCGGGGCGACGTTCACGCTGCTGGCCGGGGTCGGAGCGCTGCGGTTCCCCGACACGCTGTCGCGCATGCACGCCGCCGCCAAGGCGACGACGCTGGGGTTCCTGCTGATCGTCGCCGGGGCGGTGATCCAGCTGAGCGCCGGGTCGACCAAGCTCGGGTTCGCGGTGGTGCTGGTGTTCCTCACCGCCCCGGTCGCCGCCCACCTGGTGGGCCGCTCGACCTACCGGTCCGGCGGCGCCGCGCTGCGGCTGCACGACGTCGACGAGCTGGCCGCCGCCGACGACCCGCCGGCGCCGGGGCCGGACCGATGACGGCCGGACGGGTCGCGCTCACCGCGTGGCTGGTGGTCGTGTGGGTCGCGCTCTGGGGGCCGATCACGCTGGCGACCGTGGCCGGCGGGCTGGCGGTCGCCGTCGCCGTCCAGCTCCTGCCGGCCGGCCGCGGTCGCCGCCGTGGCTTCGCCTTCCGCCCGGTGGCGGCGGCGCGGTTCGTCACCTACTTCCTGGCCAAGCTGGTCGAGGCCAGCGTCGTGGTCGCGGTCGAGGTGGCGACGCCCCGCAACCGCATCCGCACCGGCATCGTGGCCGTCCCCCTGCGGGGGGCGTCGGACGCGCTCGTGACGCTGGTCGCCGACGCCGTCACGCTCACGCCGGGGACCCTCGCGATCGAGGTCGGCGGCACCCCGCCCACGCTGTACGTCCACGTGCTGCACCTGCGGGACGTCGAGGCCGTCCGCCGGGAGATCCGCCACCTCGAGGTGCTGGCGGTGCGGGCCTTCGGTTCGCCGGCGGCGCTCGCCGGCCTGACGCCCGACGACAGCAGCATCGCCGGCCCCTGATCATCAGCCGGTCGTCGAGGTCCGGTCGGCGGCGTTCAGGTCGACGTCGAGCTTCCCGTCCTTCACCTGCACCGGGTACTGGGTCAGGCCCTCGCCGTCGGGCGGGAACTCGCGGCCGTCGCAAGCGCCGATCTCCTCGCCGTCGGGGTCGAGCAGGCGGAAGACCTCGTCGCCAGCCGACCAGCGCAGCGTGCATTCCCGGGGGACGCCGGCCGGCCGGGCGGCGAACGCCAGCCACCCCCGGTCGGGGGCGTCGCCCTGGTGCTGGAGGTAGATGTCCCGGTCGCCGCCGCCGGCGTCGGGGTAGAGGATCGGGCCGGTCTCGGCGATCTGGTCGGCGGCGTCCTCGGCATCCTGCCCGGCGAACGTGTCGTCGCCGAGCTTGACGTCCACCGACCCGCGGTTGGCGAGCACGGCCAGGGCGAACGCGGCGACGATGGCCAGGGCGATGCCGACGACCGACACGGCCAGGACCCGCCCGGCGTGGGCCTGGCTACGCGCGACGGGACTCACGGGCGGGGCTCACGGGGCCGGAATCGTGACACAACAGAGCACGCTTCTAGTATCGCCACCCGGCATCGCCGTCCCCGAAACGATCGTCTCCCCACACAGGAGGGCCCGGCCCTTGGACCTCTTCGAATACCAGGGCAAGCAGTTCTTCGCCCGCTACGGCATCCCGGTCAGCCCGGGCGAGGCGGTCGAGACGGTCGACGACGCCGTCGCCGCCGCCGAGCGCATCGGCTACCCCGTCGTCGTCAAGGCGCAGGTCCAGGTCGGTGGACGGGGCAAGGCGGGCGGCATCAAGCTCGCCGGCGACGCCGATGAGGTCCGCATCCACGCCGGGAACATCCTCGGCATGGACATCAAGGGCCACACGGTCGAGCTGCTGTGGATCGAGCTCGCGTCCGACATCGCCGAGGAGTACTACGCCAGCTTCACCCTCGACCGCTCGGCCAAGAAGCACCTCGGCATGCTGTCGGCCGAGGGCGGCGTCGAGATCGAGACGGTGGCGGCCGAGAACCCCGACGCCATCGCCAAGATCCATATCGACCCGGTCGACGGGCTCACCGAGCAGCAGGCCCGGGCCTGGGTGGCCGCCGCCGACCTCGACCCGAAGGCCAACGAGGGCACGGTCGACATCCTGCTCAAGCTGTACCGGGCGTACGTCGAGGGCGACGCCGACCTCGTGGAGATCAACCCGCTGATCCTCAAGCCGACCGGCGACGTCCACGCCCTCGACGCCAAGGTCACGCTCGATGGCAACGCGCTCTTCCGCCACGAGGACTACGCCACCTACGAGGCGACCCAGGTGCGCGACGAGCGTGAGCAGGCCGCCCACGACAAGGGCCTGCAGTACGTAGGGCTGGACGGGTTCGTCGGCGTGATCGCCAACGGCGCCGGCCTGGCCATGTCGACGGTCGACATCGTGAACCAGGTGGGCGGCGAGCCCGCCAACTTCCTCGACATCGGCGGTGGGGCGTCGGCCGAGGTCATGGCCGGGGCGCTCGAGGTCATCAACAACGACCCCAACGTCCGCTCGATCTTCATCAACATCTTCGGCGGCATCACCAAGGGCGAGGAGGTCGCCAACGGCATCGTCACCGCCCTCGGGCGGGTGCAGATCGACGTGCCGATCGTGATCCGCCTCGACGGGACGAACGCCGATCTGGGGCGGGAGATCCTCGAACCCCGCCTGTCCGACACGCTCCAGATGCAGCCGACCATGGTCGACGCCGCCAAGCAGGCCGTCGCCCTGGCGGGGAAGTGAGGTCCGCGTACGTGAGCGAACGAAGTGAGCGAACCATGAACGGGGTCTCTTCTCTGCGGCGAAGCCGCAGCTTGCTCATCGGGGCGCCGACGAAGGAGGCGAACCGATGAGCATCTTCGTCGACGAGTCGACCAAGGTCGTCTACCAGGGCCTCACCGGCAGCCAGGGCCGGTTCTACGGCCTGCTCAACCGGTCGTACGGCACGCAGGTCGTGGCCGGCACCAACCCGAGGAAGGCCGGCAGCGACGTCGAGGGCATCCCCGTGTACGCCACGGTGGCCGACGCCGTTGCCGCCACCGGGGCCACCGCGTCGTGCATCTTCATCCCGGCACCCGGGGTCAAGAGCGCGGTGCTCGAGGCGGCCGAGGGCGGCATCGAGTTCATCGTCTGCATCACCGAGGGCGTCCCCGCCCAGGACGAGGCGCTGTTCTACAACCAGCTGCGGCGCGACTTCCCCAACACGCGGCTGCTCGGCCCCAACTGCCCGGGCATCATCAGCCCCGGCAAGGCCAACATCGGCATCACGGCGGGCCACATCGCCAAGGAGCCGGACGCCGGCCAGCCCGCGGTGGGCATCGTCAGCCGCTCGGGCACGCTCACCTACCAGGCGCTCTACGAGCTCAAGCTCAACGACATCGGGGTGTCGACCTGCGTCGGCATCGGCGGCGACCCGGTGCCGGGCACGTCGTTCATCGACTGCCTCGAGGCGTTCGAGGCCGACCCCGAG
>JBKPAS010000070.1:0-5792 GCA_046744265.1 Actinomycetota bacterium | reverse complement strand
ACGCGGTGATCGTGGTCGACAAGCCGCCGGGACTCGTGGTGCACCCGGGAGCGGGCAACCCCGAAGGGACGCTCGTCAACGGCCTGCTCCACCGCTTCCCGGATCTGGCTGCCGTCGGCGAACCGCAGCGGCCGGGCATCGTCCACCGCCTCGACGCCGGCAGCTCCGGGCTCCTGGTCGTCGCCCGCACCGATTCGGCGGCGTCGTCTCTCATCGCCCAGTTCGCCGCCCGCACCGCCGGCCGCCGCTCCGACGCCGTGGTGTGGGGTCACCCCGCGGCCGCCCACGGCATCGTCGACGCCCCGATCGGACGCGATCCGGCGGACCCGGTGCGGATGGCGGTGGTGGTCGATGGCCGCCCGGCCCGCACCGAGTACGAGGTCACCGACCGGTTCGGCGCGCCCGCCGAGCTGGCCCGGCTGAGGTGTCGCCTGCACACCGGACGCACGCACCAGATCCGGGTCCACCTCGCCGCCATCGGTCACCCGCTCGTCGGCGACAGCACCTACGGCCCCGGACGGACGACGCTCGGGCTCGACCGTCCGTTCCTCCACGCGGCCGAGTTGTCGTTCGACCATCCGGAGACCGGTGCGCGGCTGACGTTCGACAGCCCGCTGCCGCCGGACCTGGCCGCGCTCCTCACACGGGCGCGGTGACGACGGCCGCCGCGGGGGACGCCGGCCAGGGTGCCGCACCCCGCGCCATCGAGGACACCTCGGCGAGGGTGAGCCGCTCGAGGTGACGGCGCATGTACTCGCCGGCCTCGTTCCAGATCGCGATCAGCACGCACTGGCCCTCGTGGTCGCACGCCCCGTCCTGGTGGGGTTCGCCGAAGTCGCCGAGAGTGATCGGGCCGTCGACCGCCGAGACGATCTCGGACAGGCGGATCTCGGCTGGATCCCGTGCGAGCACGTAGCCGCCGCCGACGCCCCGCTTGGAGCGCACGAGCCCGGCGCCCTTGAGGGCGAGCAGGATCTGTTCGAGGTAGGGCTGGGGGAGCCCCGTCCGCTCGGCGATGTCGCGGACCGACGTGGGACCGTCCTCCTCGGCATGGAGCGCCAACGAGAGCAACGCCCGACAGGCGTAGTCACCACGAGTGGACACGCGCACGCCGTCATCGTACGGGTCGCGCGGGAGGGCCGCGCTCGAGGGGTTGCGGGACCCACGTCCGGCTTTACGGTGTGCGGGTGAAATGCTGGACTCTGCCGCGGTGATCCCCAGCCCGATGATCCCGGACTACGCCGGCGCCAACGTGCGCGGCATCGTCCCGGCGCTCCTCGGGCCGGGCAAGTGGACGGACTCGCTTCCGTCGTGGTTCCCCGAACCGGTGACCCACGCCGAACAGGTCGTGCTGTTGATCCTCGACGGGCTCGGCTGGGAGCAGCTCGTCGAGCGGCGGACGCTGATGCCGACGTTGAGCGGGATGACCGGTGGCCCGATCACGACGGTCGCGCCGACGACCACGGCGACCGCACTGAGCTCGATCGCCACCGGACTGACGCCCGCCGAGCACGGTCTCCTCGGCTACCGGATGATGATCGGTGGCGAAGTGATCAACGTGCTGCGCTGGAACACGCCGAGCGGTGACCGCCGTCGCTCGCACCCGCCGCGGGACGTCCAGCCGTACGCCGCGTTCCTCGGGTACGAGATCCCGGTGGTGTCACCGACGGACCTCCAGGGAACCGCCTTCACCGAAGCCCACTTGCGCGGCTCGCGCGCGGTGGGGTGGCGGTCGGTCTCGGCGATCGCCGTCCACGTGAGCCGGGAGCTGCGCGCCGGCGAGCGGCTCGTCTACGCGTACTACGGCGGCATCGACAAGACGGCCCACGAGCGGGGGTTCGGCGACTTCTACGACGCCGAGCTGCGCTTCGCCGACCGGCTCGTCGGCGACGTGCTCGAGGCGTTACCGCCCGGGGCCGTGCTGCTGGTGACCGCCGACCACGGTCAGGTCCAGGTGGGTGACCAGATCGTCGATCCGGCGCCCGAGCTGCTGTCGATGGTCGCCGCCCAGTCGGGCGAGGGAAGATTCCGTTGGTGGCACGCGTACCGTGGCGCCAGCGATGATCTTGTCGCCGCCACCACCGAGCTGTACGGGGACCAGGCGTGGGTCGTGACGCGGCAGCAGATGATCGACGAGGAGTGGTTCGGTCCCGCCCTTGCCGCGCCGATCGCAGCGAGGCTCGGTGACGTGGCGCTCGTCGCCTACGAGCCGGTGAGCTTCTACGATCCGGCGGATTCGGGCCCGTTCGAGCTCATCTGCCGTCACGGATCGTTGACCGCAGCGGAGACGCTCGTGCCGTTCGTCGCGGCAGCACGCGGAATCGAGTGAACAGAAAGGACGCCCCCCAATGAGTGACTCTCCCCCCGAACCCCCCGACCAGGAACCCGAGCGCGGGGAGCTCGTCGATCGGGTGGCCGAGAATGTCCCCGACGTGGCCGATGTCCCCGAGGGCGAGGCGGTCACATCGCCGGCCAAGGTGATGCGCATCGGATCGATGGTCAAGATGCTGCTCGAAGAGGTCCGCGCCGCGCCGCTCGACGAGCCGAGTCGGGAGCGGCTGGCCGAGATCTACGAGCGCTCGATCACCGAGCTGTCCGACGCCCTGTCGCCCGATCTCCAGCAGGAGCTGAAGATGCTGGCGCTCCCGTTCCGCGACGGCGAGGTGCCGTCGGAAGGCGAGATCCGCGTCGCCAAGGCGCAGCTCGTCGGGTGGCTGGAAGGGCTCTTCCACGGCATCCAGGCGACCCTCTTCGCCCAGCAGCTCGCCGCCCGCCAGCAGTTGGAGCAGATCCGCCAGCTTCCCCCGGGGCAGCAACGCCCGGACGGGCCCGGCCAGCCGGTGCCTCCGGACCGCCCCGGGACGTACTTGTAGCCCGGGCCACCCGGCCGGTCCTAGCGGCGTCATTGTCCGTCGGCACTCCGAACGGACCGAAGCCTGCCCCTCGTCAACGCCGATGTCGGTGTTCGGCGGGTATTTGACTGGGCCGCCGCGACATGAAATTCTCGGGCGAATCACAACGGCGTCATTCACTCACCTCCACGTCCACACCGAGTTCTCGATGCTCGATGGCGCGTCGCGGATCGACGAGCTGGTGGCGCGGGCAGTCGCCGACGGTCAACCGGCGATCGGGATCACCGACCACGGCAACATGTACGGGACGCTGGAGTTCTACAAGGAGTGCCGGCGGCAGGGGATCAAGCCGATCATCGGCACCGAGGCGTACATGGCCCACGAGACCCGCCGCGAGCGCCCCACCAGGCGGGGCCGCATCGATGACTCGGGCGGCGACACCGAGGGCGGGCAGAAGCTCTACTACCACCTCACCCTGCTGGCGGAGAACGAGACCGGCTACCGCAACCTGATCCAGCTGGCGAGCCGGGCCTTCCTCGAGGGCTACTACTACAAGCCGCGGCTCGATTGGGAGCTGCTCGCCGACCACCACGAGGGACTGATCGCGACCACCGGGTGCCTGGGTGGACACGTCCTGCAGAGCCTGCTCCGCGGCGACCGCAAGGGGGCGGTGGAGAAGACGGCCCGGCTGCAGGACATCTTCGGGCGCGACCACCTGTTCGTCGAGCTCCAGGACCACGGGTCCCAGGCGCAGCGGGACACCAACCCCCAGCTCCTCGAGATCGCCCGGGAGTTGCAGGCGCCGCTGCTCGCCACCAACGACTCCCACTACACCCATCGGGAGGACCACGAGGCCCACGACGCCCTGTTGTGCGTGCAGACCGGTGCCGTGCTGTCGGACCCGAAGCGGTTCAAGTTCGACGGCCACGAGCACTACCTCAAGACCGCCGACGAGATGCGGTATCTGTTCCGGGAGGTCCCGGAGGCGTGCGACAACACGCTGTGGGTCGCCGAGCGGGCCGACGTGCAGATCGACTTCGGCGGCCTGCAACTGCCGACGTTCCCGCTGCCCGAGGGGTTCGCCGGCGACGCCGCCTACCTGGCCCACGTCACGTGGGAAGGGGCGCGGGAGCGCTGGGGTGACGAGCTCGGCGAATCGGTCAAGCAGCGCATCGAGTACGAGCTCGAGACGATCGACGCGATGGGGTTCAGCTCGTACTTCCTCATCGTGTGGGACCTCATCGCCTACGCCCGCCGCCGCGGCATCCGGGTCGGCCCCGGACGCGGGTCGGCGGCCGGCTGCGCGGTCGCCTACTGCCTGCGCATCACCGACCTCGACCCGATCAAGTACGACCTGCTGTTCGAGCGGTTCCTGAACCCGAGCCGGCTGTCGATGCCCGACATCGACATGGACTTCGACTCCCGCTACCGGGACGAGATGATCCGCTACGCCGCCGAGCGCTACGGCCGCGACCACGTCGCCCAGATCATCACATTCGGCACGATCAAGGCCCGCAACGCGGTGCGGGACGCGGCGCGGGTGCTCGGCTACCCGTACGCCACCGGCGACCGCATCGCCAAGGCGATGCCGCCCCTCGTGATGGGCCGGGACACGCCGTTGAAGTACTGCTTCGAGGAATATCCCAAGCACCTCGACGGCTACCACGCCGCCGCCGAGCTGCGGGCGATGTACGACACCGATCCCGACGTCAAGAAGGTGGTCGATGTCGCCAAGGGTCTCGAGGGGCTGAAGCGCTCCGACGGCATCCACGCCGCCGCCGTGGTGATCACCAAGGAGCCGTTGACGACCTACCTGCCGGTGCAGCGCAAGCCGGAGAGCGGGCAGGACCCCGAGGACGCCCCGGTCGTGACGCAGTTCGAGATGCACGGCGTCGAGGAGCTCGGGCTGCTCAAGATGGACTTCCTCGGGCTCCGCAACCTCGACGTGATCACCGACACGATCGAGATGGTGCGCGCCGGGCGCGATCCGGACTTCGACCTCGACGCCATCGCCCTCGACGACGCCCCCACCCTCGAGCTGCTGCAGCGCGGCGCCGGCATCGGCGTGTTCCAGCTCGAGGGTGCGCCGCTGCGGGCGCTGATGAAGTCACTCCGCCCGACCAGCTTCGACGACGTCGCCGCCCTCGTCGCCCTCTACCGGCCCGGGCCGATGGCGGCGAACATGCACAACGACTACCCCGACCGCAAGAACGGGCGCAAGCCGATCGAGTACCTCCACCCCGACCTGGAGGAGCTGCTCGGCGACACCTACGGGCTGATGATCTACCAGGAGTCGATGATGCGGGTCGCCCAGAAGGTGGCCGGCTACACGCTCGCCGAGGCCGACAACCTTCGTAAGGCCTGTCTGCCGGCCGGGACGAAGGTGCTGACGAGGACCCGCGGCTACGTGCCGATCGAAAAGGTCATGTCGCTGCGCGACCGACGGGCCCAGACGATCGACACGACGTCGTGCACCAGCCGGTTCGAGGCGGTCGCCGACGTGTGGCCGGTCGGTCGCAAACCCGTCTACCGGCTGACCACGGCGACCGGGTACCAGATCGAGGCGACCGCCGAGCACCCGTTGCTCATCGAGTCGACGTGGACCGAGCTCGGTGACATCCGGGTCGGCGACTTGGTTGCCGTGGCCAGCCGGACGACGACCCACGGTGGCGGGCGCGCCAGCTGGGCCCAGGTCGAACTGGCGGCGCTACTCATCTCCGAGGGGTACACGCCCGACCCGAGGACGCAGCGGGCGGGGCACTTCACCAACACCGATCCGGAGCTGTTGGAGACGTTCCGGATGGCGTACGGCGAGTTCTTCGGCCGACCGCACGGAGGTGGCTCGACCAACGGTTCGGTCACCACGCTGCGCTTGTCTCGCCGGGATCTCGCGGCGCTGCGGCCGACGCTCGGGAGCTACGGCACGGCCGAGGCCAAGAC
>JBKPAS010000122.1:0-8746 GCA_046744265.1 Actinomycetota bacterium | reverse complement strand
ACGCTCTCGACGGTCGGCGGCAGGTCGCTGTCGAGCGCCGAGGGCGGCGCGTCGAGGCTGGCGACCTGCACCGGGTCGTCGCCGTCGAGCGACCACACGTCGACCGAATCTTCGGTGCCGTTGGCGCCGTACGTGCAGGTCACGTGCACGACGGCCTCTTCCACCCCGTCGCCGTTCACGTCGCCGTAGGCGACGTCGGGGTCGACGACGAGCTGGGTGAGTCGGGCGAGGTCGAGCACCTGGCTGTGCCCGCCCTTCACCGGGATCTGCCCCGGCGGGGCGAAGCGCAGCCCATTGCTGCAGGCCTCGCCGGGCTGGGCCACGTTGCCGAAGTCGACGGACCGGATGGCCCGCGGGTTGCTACTGGTCGCGGCGGCGGATCGGCTGGCCGCCTCGACCGGCTGGGCATGGGATGCGCCCCCGCTGATGGAGGCGACCACGGCCAGTACCCCCAGACCAGCGAGTGCGAGAGGCGTGTTGTGGGACCGCTTACGAGGACGCACGGCGCTGTGGATCACTTTCGATCGACCACTGACGGGCGGGATGCTAATCGATCGAAATATGACGAAACGGTTACGGCGCGGTTGCAATCGCTAACGCCGAGGTCAGGAGCCCCGATCTCTCCCACCGACCAGCACGACCCAGGCGATCAGCCCGAACAGGGCCAGGAACAGCAGCATGCGGATCAGCGAGAAGACGAACCCGAGGAGGGCGCTGGCCACCCACCACAGCACGATGACGAGGACCAGGCCCACCAGCAGGCGGGTGGTCCATCCTGAGGAGCGCTCGACCGGTCGGGCCATCGCTCGCAACTTTACGGCGGGTCACCCCAGTTTGCGGATCACCTCGACGCGCCGCTCGCTGTTGTTGGCGTCCGCGCCCTTGGCGCCCAGCAGCGCGGCCCGGTCGCGCTCAGCCTCGCGGCGGGCCTGGTCGCGGGTCGCCGAGGCCCGCTCGAGGGCGGCGTCGACCCCGTGCTCGCCGATGTAGGTGGCCCACTCGACCAGCGTCTCGACCATCTCGTCCTCGGGGACGACGGCCACGTTCTGGCCCCGCACGAACAGGTGCCCCTTGTTGCGGCCGGCGGCGATGCCGAGGTCGGCGTCCTTGGCCTCACCCGGACCGTTCACGACGCAGCCCATGACCGCCACCTGCAGCGGGATCTCACGGTCGCCGAACGCGGCCTGCGCCTGCTGGGCCACCTCGATGACGTCGATCTCGGCCCGCCCGCAGCTCGGGCAGGCGATCAGGTCGACGTTCTTGCGCTCGCGCAGGCCCAGCGACTCGAGCAGGGTCCGGCCCGCCCGGGCCTCCTCGATCGGGTCGGCCGTCAGGCTGAAGCGGATCGTGTCGCCGATGCCCTCGGCCAGCAGCGTGGCGATGCCGGCGGTCGCCTTGATCAGGCCGCCGGGCATCGGGCCGGCCTCGGTGACGCCGAGGTGCAGCGGGTGGTCGACCGTGTCTGCGAGCAGCCGATAGGCCTCGACCATCAGCGGCACCGACGACGCCTTGACCGAGATCTTGACGTCGTCGAACCCGACCTCCTCGAAGTAGGCGAGCTCCTGCTGGGCCGACTCGACCATCGCCTCGGGCGTGACCCGGTCGCCGTACTTCTTGTAGAGGGCCGGGTCGAGCGAGCCGCCGTTGACGCCGATGCGGATCGGCACGCCCCGGTCCTTCGCCTCCTGCGCCACGAGCTTGATGTGCTCGGGCTTGCGGATGTTGCCGGGGTTGAGCCGCAGGCAGTGGACGCCCGCCTCGAGCGCGGCCAGCGCCATGCGGTACTGGTGGTGGATGTCGGCGACGATCGGCACCGGCGAGCGGGGCACGATGCGGGCCAGGCCCTCGGCGGCCTCGATCTCGTTGCACGTGCAGCGCACGATGTCGCAGCCGGCCATGGCCAGGTCGTAGATCTGCTGGAGCGTGCCGTCGACGTCGGCCGTCTTGGTCGTCGTCATCGACTGCACGCTGATCGGCGCTCCCCCGCCGACCAGGACGGTGCCCACCGAGATCTGGTGGGTCTTGCGGCGCGGGTACGAGGACTGTCCGAGCTCCACTGCTCTCTCCTCTTGGGCGGCCTAGAGATTGATCGGATTCACGAGGTCCAGATAGAACGCCGTCGCGCCCAGAAGCACAAGCCCCATCACCACGACATACGTCAGCGGCAGCAGCTTGGCCATGTCGACCTGGTAGCGGCGGCCCCGGCGCGAGCGGATGCGCTCGTAGATGGCCACGGCCGCGTGCCCGCCGTCGAGCGGCGGCAACGGCACCATGTTGAGCAGGCCGATGAAGATGTTGATGCCGAAGAAGAACACGAGGAGGGTGCCGATGCCCTGCTCGCTGACGTCGGCGGCCAGCCGCACGGCCCCGACGATCGACAGCATGCGGTTGCCGTCGTCGCCGTTGCCCGACGAGCCGCCGCTCGGCTGGTGGCCGCTGGTGCCGCCGTTGCCGACCTGATCGGCGTAGCGGTCGAGGCCGCTCGGGCTGAAGAAGTCTGCGATCGCGCCGACGCTGTCGCCGACGAAGCGGGTCATCTCGCCGGGTGACCGGAGGACGGCCTCGCCGATGCCGATGGCCTCGTTGGCGTAGAACGGGCCCGACGTGACGCCCAGGAACGGCGAGCCGGGCCGACCGCCGGGAACGTCGGACGGGCGAGGGCCCAACTCGGCGTCGATCGTCCGCTCGTGGCCCTCGCGCTCGACCGTGAACGCGACCTGGTCGCCGACCTCGTACCGCCGGATGACGCTCGACAGGTCGTCGCCACCCTCCAAGGACGACACGGGCTCGCCGTCGACTGCCACGATGCGGTCACCGTCCTTGAAGCCCGCCGCCGAGGCCGGGGTGTCGCTGCTCACCGACCCGATCTCGAACGCCTGGACGTCGGCCTGGTCGCGGTCGGTGATGCTGCCGCCCGGCACGCCGAACACGCCGATGGCCAGCACCAGCAGGACCCAGGCCTGGATGAAGTGCATGATCGAGCCGGCCGACACGACGAGCAGCCGCTTGGGGAACGACTGCTGGCGGTAGGTGCGGGGCTCGTCGGCGGGGTCGGCCTCGTCGAGGTTGTTCATGCCCACGATGCGGACGTAGGCCCCGGCCGGGATCGCCTTGAGGCCGTACTCGGTCTCGCCCCGGCGGAACGACCAGATGCGGGGGCCGAAGCTGATGAAGAACTCGGTGACCTTCATGCCCGACCACTTGGCGGTCAGGAAGTGCCCCAGCTCGTGCAGGAAGATCATCACGACGATGCCGAGGATCACCCACACGTAGATCCAGCCCGAGAAGATGCCGAGCGCGGCCAGGGCGCTCAGGATGACCACGAGCCCGATGCGGCCCGCCGCCTCCTCGTTCGGCGACTCGCCGTCCGGCCGCGCCGGCCGCTGCGCCCCCCACCCCTGGCGGGGCGGCGGGGGCGCGGGAACGCCCGCGTCGTCGGGTCGGTGCGTCTGGGTCATCCGGTCCTTCCGATCTGATCGATCTGCCGCCGGGCGACCTCCCGGCCCCGACGGTCGGCGTCGATCACGGCCTCGACGCCGCCGGCTCGGGCTCCATCATGCCGGTCGAGGACCGCTTTGAGGACGTCGGGTATGCCGACCCAGGGGATGCGGCCGGCGAGGAACGCGGCGACCGCCTCCTCGTTGGCCGCGTTGAGCACGGCTGGGGCCAGCTCGCCCGCCCGGCCGGCCTCGTAGGCGAGGCCCAGGCACGGGAACGCGGCGTGGTCGGGCGGCTCGAAGTCGAGCCGGCGCAGCTCGGCCCAGTCGATGCGGCCGAAGGGCGTGCCGATGCGGTCGGGCCAGGCCAGGGCGTAGCCGATGGGCAGTCGCATGTCGGGCAGGGACAGCTGGGCGATCGTCGAGCCGTCGGACAGCTCGACCATCGAGTGCACGACCGACTGGGGGTGGACGACGACCTCGATGCGGTCGTAGTCGGCGTCGAACAGCTCGTGCGCCTCGATGACCTCGAGGCCCTTGTTCATGAGCGTCGACGAGTCGACGGTGATCTTGGGCCCCATCGACCAGGTCGGATGCGCCAGGGCGTCCGCGACCGTGACGGCGGCCAGCTCGTTGCGGGTCTTGCCGCGGAACGGGCCGCCGCTGGCGGTGAGCACGATGCGGGCCAGCCACCGCCGGTCGCCGCTGACGTTGGCGGCCAGGCACTGGTGGACCGCGCAGTGCTCGGAGTCGACCGGCACGATGTGCCCCGCGCCGGGCCGGTCCAACGCCGCCCGCACGACCGGGCCGCCGGCGATGAGCGACTCCTTGTTGGCGAGGGCCAGGCGCCGCCCCGCCTCGATCGTGGCCAGCGTGACCCGCAGGCCGGCGAAGCCGACCACGCCGTTGACGCACACGTCCGCGATGGCGCCGAGGTCGGCCAGGGCGTCGACGCCGGCCGCGACCTCGGTGCCGGGCGGGACCCGCTCGGCCAGGTCGGCGGCACGGCTCGCGTCGCCGACGACGACAACCTTCGGGTGGAGCGCCGCGGCCTGCTCGGCGAGCGCCGCCATCGACGACCAGGCACCCAGCGCGACCACCTCGAAGCGGTCGGGCTCGGCCCCGATGACGTCGATCGCCTGGGTGCCGATGGAACCCGTGGAACCGGCGATGGCGACCGTCGTCACGGACACTCCGTCAGGCTACCGCCTGCCTGTCGAGGGCCCCGGCGAGGTCACTTGAGGAAGAAGTCGCTGAGCCTCGCCAGGTACCAGATCGCCGGCAGCACGAACAGCAGGGCGTCGAACCGGTCGAGCAGGCCACCGTGGCCGGGCAGGATCGAGCCCATGTCCTTCACGTCGAGGTCGCGCTTGATCAGCGATTCGGACAGGTCGCCGATGGGGGCGGCCAGCGCCGCCACGAGCCCCACCTTGAGACCGTCGCCCATGCCCGAGAACGGCGTGACCTCGACCATGGCGAACACGACGCCGGCCACCACGGCCAGGAACATGCCGCCGGCCAGGCCCTCGATCGTCTTGTTCGGGCTCGCCGCGGACAGCGCCCGCGACCCGGCGCTGCGGCCGACGAACAGCCCGCCGACGTCGTAGGCCACCGTGGGGATCACCGCGGCCAACAGGAACGCCACGCCGTGGGTGGGCACGCTCAGCAGCAGGCCGGCGAACGAGCCGAAGATGCCGATCCACACCACGCCGAGCAGCGTCACGCCGATGTTGGCCGCCGGGCGGTCGCCGCCCGCGTCGACCAGGTACCACACGAAACAGACCGCGGCCGTGAGCACGAGCACGAGGGGAATGGCCTGCTCGCCGTAGTTGTAGGCGACGATGATCGCCCCGGCGGTGGCCACCACGCCGACCGGCAGCAGGGGCTGGAAACCGGCCCGGTGCACGGCCACGAGGAACTCGTAGGCCGCGTAGGTGACCACGGGCGTGGCGATGATCATGCCGCCGAGCGGACCGGCGAACGCGAACAGTGCCAGGGCGACCGCAGCGAACGCCACGCCGACGCCGACGGCCGTGCGCATGTCGCGGTCGCCGCCGCGGGGCCCGGGGCGCCGCCGGACTCGGGGCGACTGGCGGATCTCGCCCCCCACCGGCATGCCGCCCGGCTCGGCGTAGCCGGGCTCGCCCTCGTAGTACTCGCCGTAGTCGTCGTAGTCGTCGTACGCCTCGGGCTCGGTACCGGCATAGTGGCCGCGGTAGCCCTCGTCGGCCTCGCCGCGGTAGGGGTCGTCGCCGTAGTCGTCGTAGCCGGCGGGCCCTTCGGGCACATCGCCGAACACCGAGCGCCCGGGCGCGGCCTCGACCGGCTCGTCGTAGCCGGGCGGCGGGACCGGCGCCTGGCCCTGGCGGGGATCGGGCTCGGGCGGCGGCCACCCCCCGCCCTGCTGGGCGCGGGTCGCCGGCTCGACCGGTTCGTCGTCGCGCCAGCGCGGCTCGGGCTCGCCGTACGGCGACCAGCCGGCGTCGTCGCGCTCGTCCCGGTGGCGGGGATCGCGACGGTTCATGTTGGGGACCTCCTCGGCAGCCGAGCCCGACCAGTGCGACAGCTCGGGTGCCTCGGTGCGGGGTTGCACCGGCACCGTCGCCGGTCGCTCGAAGCTAGCCGGATCGTCGGAGCTGCCGAGCGGGAAGCGGAGGGCGGGACGGGGGCCGTCGGCCGAGGGCTGCGGCGGCCGGTCGCCGAAGCGGGGCTCGTCCTCGGAGAGGCGGCGCCGGACGTCGCCCCGCTCGAGCGCCTCCGCCGCCTCGTCGGCCCCGATGATACGCACGCCTTCGGTGGGGTCGCGCTGCGGCTTCTCGTGGCGCTCGTCCCAGTCGCTCACAACGAATCTCCCTCCGTTGGGCCCACCCCAAACGGTTCGGACATGTCTCCGGGGTCACTCCATCCTGCACGCGTCGAGGCCACAGGTGGTGGCAAAGCGCGACGCGCCCCGCACGCGCCGTCGGATTTTCAGACCTCGAGCAGCTCCTGCTCCTTGTGCTCGAGCGCGGTGTCGACCTCGCCCTCGAAGCGATGGGTGAGCTTGTCGAGCTCCTTCTCGGCCCGGGCGAGGTCGTCGGCGGAGATGTCGCCGTCCTTCTCGAGGGCCTCGAGGTCGTGGCGGGCGGCCCGCCGGGCCTGGCGGATGCTGACCCGACCGTCTTCGGCCATGCCGCGTACGACCCGCACCAGTTCCTTCCGGCGCTCGGCGGTGAGCGGCGGAAAGTTGAGCCTGATCACGTGCCCGTCGTTGTTGGGCGACAGGCCCAGGTCGCTCTGCTGGATGGCCTTCTCGATGGCGCCGAGCGAGCCGCGGTCGTACGGGTTGATCACCAGCAGGCGGGCTTCGGGGACGCTGAAGCCGGCGAGCTGCTGCAGCGGGACCTCGGCGCCGTAGTAGTCGACCGGCATCTTCTCGACGAGCGCGGGCGTGGCCCGGCCGGTGCGCACGCTCCCGAACTCGGCCCGGGCGTGCGAGACGGCTTTGCCCATCTTCTCGCGCGCCTCGTCGAGGATCATCGAGATCATGTCGTCGTCGGTCACGGCACCGCTCCTGGTCGAACGCGGGATGACCCCGCTAGCGGACGAGCGTACCGATCGCCTCGCCCCCCACGATGGCACGAAGGTTGCCCTTGCCCAGGAGGTCGAAGACCACGATCGGCAGCTTGTTGTCCATGCACAGGGTGATCGCCGTCGAGTCCATCGCCCGCAGGCCCCGGTTGAGGACGTCGAGGTAGCTGACCTCGTCGAGCTTCGTCGCCTCGGGGTTGGTGCGGGGGTCGTCGGTGTAGAGGCCGTCGACGCCCGAGTGGGTGCCGCGCAACATGACGTCGGCCTCGACCTCGACGGCCCGCAGCGCGGCGGCCGTGTCGGTCGTGAAGAACGGGTTGCCGGTGCCGCCGGCGAAGATGACGACCCGGCCCTTCTCGAGGTGGCGAATCGCCCGCCGCCGGATGTAGGGCTCGGCGACCTGGGCCATGTGGATCGCCGTCTGCACGCGGGTCGGCTGGCCCAGCCGCTCGAGCGTGTCCTGCAGGGCGAGAGCGTTGATGAGCGTGGCCAGCATGCCCATGTAGTCGGCCTGGGCCCGGTCCATGCCGGCGCCGGCCCCGGTCATGCCCCGCCAGATGTTGCCGCCCCCTACCACGACGGCGACGTCGACGCCCGCCGAGCGGACGTCGACGATCTCGCCGGCGATGTACTGCAGGACGCCGCCGTCGATGCCGTAGGGTTCCTCTCCGGCGAACGCCTCGCCGGAGAGCTTGACCAGCACCCGGCGATAGCGGCTGCCGGTGCCCGCGCCGTCGCTGCCGTCGGTGCTTCCCGTGGTCGCAGCTGGGGCGTCGGACACGGGCCGCTCCTCAGCCGCCGATGAACAGCTGGCCGAAGCGGACGATCGCGGCGCCGGCGCCCTTCACGAGCTGGCCGACCGACTGCTTCTCGTCACGGACGAACGGCTGGTCGAGGAGCACACGCTCCTTGTACCACCCGGTGAGGCGACCCTCGACGATCTTGTCCCACGCGGCCTCGGGCTTGCCCTCGGCCTTGGTGAGCTTGAGGAGGGTCTCGCGCTCGTCGGCGACCGCCTCGGCGGGCACCTCGTCGCGGGTCAGGTAGTCGGGCTTGGCGAACGCGACGTGGACGGCCACGTCGTGCGCCAGCTCGGCGGAGCCGCCCTCGAGAACGACCAGCACGCCGTTGACGCCCCGCCCCTCCTGCCGGTGCAGGTAGGTGCCGAGCGTCTGGCCGCCGCCCACCTCGAGGACGACGACGCGACCGACGTCGATGTTCTCCTTGAGCGTGACCTTGAGGTCGTCGACCGCGTCCTTGTGGTCGCCGACGCCGGCCTCACCCTTCGTGGCGACAGAGTCGGCGATCTGCTGGGTGAGGTCGACGAACCGGTCGGACTTGGCGACGAAGTCGGTCTCGCACTTGAGCTCGATGAGCGCGGCCGTGCCGCCGGACACGCCCAGGGCGATGGCGCCCTCGGCGTTCTCGCGGGCGTCGCGGTCGCTGGCCTTGGCCAGGCCCCGCTCGCGGAGGAGCTTCTTGGCCTGCTCGAAATCGCCGTCGGCGTCAACGAGCGCCTTCTTGGCGTCCATCATCCCGGCGCCGGTGGCCTGGCGCAGGGTCTGCACGTCCTTGGCGGTGAAGTCGGCCATCGTGGCTCAGGACTCCTGACTTTCCGTGGGGGTGGACTCGGTGTGGGCCTCGGCGGCCACCGTCTCGGCCCCGGCGGCGGTGGCCTCGGCGACGTCGGCGGTGCTCGGCTCGGCGGTCTCGGTCTCGGCCGTCTCGGCCTCAGGGGC